>NZ_JBFAJO010000026.1:0-115729 GCF_040655255.1 Kitasatospora sp. NPDC050463 | reverse complement strand
ACCGCCTCGCCTTCGGCTACTCCACCAGCGCCCCCGGCCGGCCGCCCCGGGGCGGGCTCCCTCGGTGCCGTGGCAACCCCGCCCCGGGCGGTGCGGCGCCTGGCGCCGCCTACGGCGCCGCGCTCACGCGCCCGGGGCGGCGGCGAGCTGCGTCTCCAGGCCCGCCAGCGTCCGGTAGCAGGACATCACCTGGGCGATGGAGGAGTTCGGCTCCCGGCCCTCGCGGATGGCGGCGACGAACTCGCGGTCCTGGAGTTCGATGCCGTCCATCGAGACGTCGACACCGCTCACGTCGATCGGCTCGTCCTTGCCGGTGACCAGGTCGTCGTAGCGCGCGAGGTAGGTGCCGCTGTCGCCGATGTAGCGGAAGAACGTGCCGAGCGGCCCGTCGTTGTTGAACGAGAGCGACAGGGTGCAGATGGCCCCGTTCTCCGCGCGCAGCTGGATCGACATGTCCATCGCGATGCCGAGTTCGGGGTGGATCGGTCCCTGGATGGCGTTGGCCTGCACGATCGGCGAGCCGGTCTGGTGGGCGAACAGGTCGACGGTGTGCGCGGCGTGGTGCCACAGCAGGTGGTCGGTCCAGGAACGCTGCTGCCCGAGGGCGTTGAGGTTGGTGCGGCGGAAGAAGTACGTCTGCACGTCCATCTGCTGGATCCGGAACTGCCCGGCCTCGATCCGCCGGCGCACCCACTGGTGGCTGGGGTTGAAGCGCCGGGTGTGCCCGACCATCGCGACGAGCCCGGTGCGCTGCTGCGCGGCCAGACACGCCTCGGCGTCGCCGAGCGAGGCGGCCAGCGGGATCTCGACCTGGACGTGCTTGCCCGCCTCCAGGCAGGCCAGCGTCTGCGCGGCGTGCACCGGCGTGGGCGTGGCGAGGATGACGGCGTCGACGTCGTCCATCGCCAGCACCTCCTCCAGCGTCGCGACTCCCCGGCCCACGCCCTGCTCCTCGGCGAACTTCCGGGCGCTGTCGAGGGAACCGCTCACGACGGCGGTCACCTCGACGCCCTTGATCCGCCTGAGCGCGGCGGCGTGCTTGGCCCCGAAGGCGCCGCCTCCGGCGAGGGCGATCCGGACGGTCCGGTCGGTCCGGTCCTCAGTCATGTCACTCCTTCACGGCGGGCACCGCGGCCCGCGGGTGGTTCTCCAGGATCAGGTGTCCGACGGCGGTGTTGGACGCCGGGACGTGGTAGAAGCGGTGCTTGACCTCGATCTCGCCGCTTCCGTCGATGTCGCTCATCGCGCCGCGGGCGATCAGCCACATGACCAGTTCGATGCCCTCCGAGCCCGCCTCCTCGACGTACTCCAGGTGCGGCACCCGCGCCAGGCCGCCCGGGTCCTCGACCAGCCGGTCCAGGAAGGCGTTGTCCCACGCGCGGTTGATGAGGCCGGCCCGGGGGCCCTGCAGCTGGTGGCTCATGCCGCCGGTCCCCCACACTTGCACTTTCAGTGGCCGGTCGTAGGACTCGATGGCCCTGCGCAGCGCCTGGCCGAGCCGGAAGCACCTGGCACCCGAGGGCACGGGGTACTGCACCACGTTGACGTGGAACGGGATCACCTTGCACGGCCAGGCCTCGACGTCCCCGAACATCAGTGACAGGGGGACGGTCAGGCCGTGGTCGACGCTCATCTCGTTGACGAGGGTGAGGTCGAAGTCGTCCCTGATGAGCGAGTGCGCGATGTGCGCGGCGAGGTCGGGATGGCCTTCGATGCCCGGGACGGGCCGGGGCCCGTAGCCCTCGTCGGCGGTCGGGTAGACCGCGCCGGTGCCGAGCACGAAGGTCGGGACCACCGACTGGTCGAAGGCGGTGGCGTGGTCGTTGTAGACCAGGAACACCACGTCGGGGAGGTTCTCCCGCTCCCACCGCCTGGAGTACTCGTAGCCGCCGAAGACGGGCTGCCAGTAGGGCTCGTCGGTCTTGTGGTGGTCCATCGCCGCGCCGATCGCCGGCACGTGCGAGGTGAAGACGGCGCCGGTGATCGTGGCGTGCTCGGCCGGCGGCGTCCGGTCGGCGTGGGCCGCTTCGAGGACGGCGTGATCGATCCGGTTGCCGGCGATGGAGCGGCCGCCGGCGACCATCATGTCGCGGTAGTCCTGCTCGGTCATGCCGGTCATCGAGCCGGCCATCTGCTGGAACGACAGTCCCAGCGTCGCACCCCACTTGGCGAGGAAGTAGATGTTGCCGCCCTCGCGTATCGCGGCGTTGAGGTCGCGGTCGAGCAGCGCCTGCTTCTGTTCCTCCCGCAATGGCCACGCGTCCAGGTAGGCGCGCTCGTCGGCGAGGTAGCTGTGCCGGTTCTCGGCCGTCATCAACGACATGCAGAACTGGTTGAGGTGGTAGCCCTTGGCGGACTGCTCGGCATCGAAGACGGTCGTCCCCGGGACCAGCTTGTAGCTCTTGTCCAGCGACATGGGTGGGTCCTCCGTTCGTGGGACGGTTCAGTCCGATTCGGGCCAGTACAGGCGCATCGGGTTGTCGACGAGGAGCCTGTGCCGCAGCTCCGGCGTCGGCGCGATGTGCGGCACGAAGTCGACGAGCAGGCCGTCGTCGGGCATGTGGTCGGTGAGGTTCGGGTGCGGCCAGTCGGTGCCCCACAGCACCCGGTCGGGGAACTCCTCGACCACGCGCCGGGCGAACGGGACGACGTCGTGGTAGGCCGTCCGCTCCCCGTCGAGGGCCGGCGGGCCGCTCACCGACAGCCGCTCCGGGCAGGTGACCTTGCACCAGATGTCCGGCCGGGCCCGCATGAAGTCCAGGAACGCCTCGAACTCCGGGCCGTACGGGTCCTTGGCGACATCGGGCCGGCCCATGTGGTCGACGACCAGCGGCACCGGGATCGAGAGGAGGAACTCACGCAGGTCGGCGAGGTCGGCGGCCTCGAAGTAGACGACGACGTGCCAGCCGTACGGTCCGATCCGCTCGACGACGTCCCACAGGTCCCGCTGCGGCGCCGCGTCGACGAGCCGCTTGACGAAGTTGAACCGCACGCCGCGCACACCGGCCTCGTGCAGCTCCCGAAGCTGCGCGTCCGCGATCCCGGGACGCACCGTCGCGACCCCGCGGGCCAGGCCTCCCGACGCTCGCAGGGCGTCGACCATGGCGCTGTTGTCGGCGCCGTGGCAGGTCGCCTGGACCACGACGGTGCGGGCGAGGCCCAGGTGGTCGCGCAGTGCGAAGAGCTGGTCCTTCGACGCGTCGCACGGGGTGTACTTGCGCTCGGGCGCGAACGGGAACTCCGCGCCGGGCCCGAAGACGTGGCAGTGGACGTCGACGGCGCCCGGGGGCAGGTGGAACTCCGGGCGGCTCGGACCGGAGTACCAGTCCAGCCAGCCGGGGGTCTTCTCGAAGGTCGTGGTCATCCTCAGTCCTCGTACCGCAGCCCGAGCGCGCCCAGCGGGCCGCGCATGTCGTAGATGTCCAGGCCGAGTTCGCCCGCGCGGAACCTCGCGCGCTTGCCCGCCTCCCCCGCCTCGCGCGCGGCCGAGGCCTCGGCCACCTCGGCGGCCCGCTCGCGAGGCACCACGACGATGCCGTCGCCGTCCGCGACGACGACGTCGCCGGGCCGGACCAGCGCGTTGGCACAGACCACCGGCACGTTGACCGAGCCGAGGGTGGCCTTCACCGTGCCCTTGGCGTTGACCGCCCGCGCGAAGACCGGGAAGTCCATCTCCTCCAGGTCGGCCACGTCGCGCACGCCGCCGTCGATGACCAGGCCCCGGCATCCCCGTGAGCGGAAGGACGTGGCGAGCAGTTCGCCGAAGAACCCGTCCTCGCTCTCGGTCGTGCAGGCGGCGACGACGACGTCGCCCTCGCGAATCTGCTCCGCGGCGACGTGCAGCATCCAGTTGTCCCCGGGTTGCAGCAGGACGGTCACCGCCGTGCCGCACAACCGGGCCTTGGGGTGGACCGGGCGCAGGTAGGGACGCATCAGTCCGACCCGGCCCATGGCCTCGTGGATCGTCGCCACGCCGAACGCCGACAGTGCGGCGACCGCCTCGGGGGCGGCGCGGGTGACCGACGTGTGGACGACGCCGATCTCGGTGTGCTCCATGCGTTCGTTCTCCTGGGTTCAGCGGCCGGCCGCGGCGAGGCGGGCGGCGAGGCGGGGGTAGACGCGCAGGGCGTTGCCCGAGTAGACGGCGGCCCGCTCCTCGTCGGAGAGGTGCGGCGTGGCGTCGACGTACCGCTTGGTGTCGTCGAAGTGGTGGCCGGTGCGCGGGTCGATGTCGCGGACCGCGCCGATCATCTCGCTGGCGAAGAGGACCGACCGGCTGGGGATGACCCGGGTCAGCAGGTCGACACCGGGCTGGTGGTAGACGCAGGTGTCGAAGAAGACGTTGTCCAGCAGCGTCCCGGGGTCCGGCCTGCCGAGCGCCATCGCCAGGCCGCGGAACCGCCCCCAGTGGTAGGGCACCGCGCCGCCACCGTGCGGGATCACGAACCGCAGCGTCGGGAAGTCGGCGAACAGATCGCCCTGGACCAGTTGCATGAACGCCGTGGTGTCGGCGTTGAGGTAGTGGGCCCCGGTGGTGTGGAAGGCCGGGTTGCACGAGGTGCTGACGTGGATCATGGCCGGGATGTCGTACTCGGCCATCGCCTCGTAGAGCGGGTACCAGCTGCGGTCGGTCAGCGGCGGAGCGGTCCACCTGCCGCCCGAGGGGTCGGGGTTGAGGTTGACCGTCACCGCACCGAGCTCCTCGACCGCGCGGCGCAGCTCGGGCAGGCAGGTGGCGGGGTCGACGCCGGGCGACTGCGGGAGCATCGCGCCCATCGCGAACCGGTCGGGGTAGAGCGTGCTGACGCGGTGGACCAGGTCGTTGCAGATCCGCGCCCATACCGAGGAGACCTCGAAGTCGCCGATGTGGTGGGCCATGAAGCTGGCCCGCGGGGAGAAGATCGTCAGGTCGCTGCCACGCTCGTCCATGAGCCGCAGCTGGTTGCCCTCGATCGCCTGGCGCAGGTCGTCGTCGGTGATGCTGAGGGTGGCGGGGTCGGGTGCGTCACCGGCGGAGCCGGCCGCGGCCACCTGCCGGTCCCGCCAGTGTGCCAACTGCGGTGGTGCGGTGGTGAAGTGGCCGTGACAGTCGATGATCATGCGTGCTCTCCTGGTGGGGTCCGGGTCAGTCCTGGGCTGCGGTGGGCCAGCCGGTGTACTGCTCGGCGAGGAAGGTCCGCCCGGCCCGGGTGCCCACCGCGTTGTCGAGCTCCCCGAGCTGACGCCGCAGGTCGAACGGCGTGGCGCCGGGTGCGGTGTGCAGCAGCCGGGTCATCCAGTACGAGAAGTTCTGTGCCCGCCAGACCCGTTGGAGGGCGCGCGGCTGGTAGTCGTCCAGCGCGGCCGCGCCTTCGCCGCCGAGCGCCCGCAGCAGGACGTCGGCGAGGACCTTCACGTCGTGCAGCGCCAGGTTCAGCCCGCGGGCACCGGTCGGCGGTACGGTGTGCGCGGCGTCGCCCGCCAGCGCCATCGAGCCCCAACGCATCGGCTCCTGAACGAAGGAGCGGAACCGCAGCACCGTCTTCTCGACGATCGGCCCCTCCTTGAGCCGGAAGCCGTCCTCACCGGCCACCCGGGCCTGGAGCGTCTCCCAGATGCGGTCGTCCGGCCAGGCGTCCACGGGCTCGTCGGGGGCACACTGGAAGTACATCCGCTGCACGGTCTCGGTGCGCTGGCTGATCAGCGCGAACCCGTGCTCGGAGTGGGCGTAGACCAGCTCGGGTGCGCTCGTCGGAGCCTCGGCCATGATGCCGAACCAGGCGAAGGGGTACTCCTTGCCGTAGCGCGCCCGCCGGTCCTCGGGCACCAGCTCGCGGCACGTGCTGCGCGAGCCGTCGGCGCCGACCACGTACCGTGCCCGGACTTCGTGGCGGGTCCCGTCGGGCGCGGTCCAGCGGACCCGGGGGGTGTCGGTCGTGATGTCGAGGACCTCGGTGTCCCTGACTCCGAAACGGACCGTGCCGCCGTCGCGTTCCCTGGCGTCGGCCAGGTCGGTGAACACGTCGGTCTGTGGGTAGAGCCACACCGACGCGCCGACCAGCTTCTTGAAGTCGACGCGGTACGGCCGGCCGCCGAGCCGGAGTTCGACGCCCTCGTGTTCGTGGCCGTCGAGCAGGATCCGCTCGGAGACGCCGGTCTCGACCAGGTCCCGGGCCGCGCCGGCTTCGAGGATGCCGGCGCGGTGCGTCGTCTCGATCTCCTGCCGGGTGCGGGTGTCGAGCACGATCGTCTCGACCCCGGCACGCCCGAGCAGATGCGCCAGCATCAGTCCGGCCGGGCCGGCGCCGACGACGGCGACGGGGACCGAGGCGACGGTGTCGACGATGGCATCGGCCATGGCATCTCCTGAGCGGTGGCGGGGGGCTGCGAACACCCCGAACGCTGGCATCCGGTCCCCCGCCCCGTCGCCACTCTTTCCGCCAGGCGGAAACCGCCGTCGGTCAGGCCGTCGTCAGGCCGTCGTCCGGGCCCGCCTGCCGAGCTCGTCGGAGATCCCCCGCACAGCCCTCAGCAGCGGCTCGCGCAGCCCGCGCACACGGCTCGCACCCCGCGCTGCGATCACGATCCCCAGGGCGGCGCTCACCGGGCCGGCCCGGCCGATCCGCACCGGCGCGGCCACCGCGACCGAACGCTCCGAGAGCTGCCGATCACTGACGAAGACCTGCTCCCGGCGGATCCGGTCCAGCTGCGTCCGCAACGCCTTCGGGTCGGTGACGGTGTGCTGGGTCCAGGCCCGGAGCGGCGATTCCAGGACCTCCTCCTGGATCTCCCGGGGCGCGTGCGCCAACAACACCCGGCCCATCCCGGTGGAGCCGACGGGAAACCGGGACCCGACCATCGTGACCACCTCGACCGACCCGTGCCCCGCGATCCGTTCCACGAAGACCAGCTCCGTGCCCTCGCGCACCGCGAGCTGTACGTTCTCATGGGTCGCCTCGTAGAGGTCCTGCATGAACGGCAGGGCCGCGTCGCGCAGGATCTGGGTCCGCGGACACCCCGAGGCGATCTCCCACAGGCGCAGCCCGATGTGCCACGATCCGTCCTCCGCGCGTTCGAGCGCTCCCCAGCCCGCCAGCTCCGTGACCACGCGGTGCGTGGTGCTCAACGCCAAGCCCGTACGCTGAGCGATCTCCGACAGTGTCTGCGACGGGTGCTCACGGTCGAAGGCCGCGAGGACCTCAAGGACCTTTCCGGCCGCCGTGCTCCGGGGTGTGATCATCCGGCCAGTCTCGCAGACCGGCGCGAAGCCCCCCTGGCACGCGTCGTACCGGCTGCCGGATCCCAAGGAGGCGATGTGAACCCAGAGATCTCCGGGCTGTCCTCGATGGCGACGCGGCCGGTCCTGGCTGACCTCTCCGAACATCTCCGGCACACCTGCGGCGTTCTGGTGCGCTTCGAGTCCGCCGGTGGGGTCGAGGTCGCGCGGCGGGTGCGCGAGGGCGTCGGGGCCGACCTGCTCGTCCTCGCCGCAGGAGCACTCGCCGAGTTGGAGCAGGGAGGACACCTCCTGAGGGGAACCGCGCGCCCGCTGTGGGTCTCCCAGGTCGTCGCCGCCGTACCGGACGGGGCGCCGGTTCCGGCCCTCGACTCGGAATCCGACCTGCGCGCCGCGCTCCTGGCCGCGACGAGGGTCGCGTACTCCACCGGTCCCAGCGGGACGGCTCTCATCGAGCTGATCACCCGGCTGGGGCTCACCGGCACGCTCTCGGAGCGGCTCGTCCAGGCGCCGGCGGGGGTGCCCGCCGGCAGCCTGCTGTCGTCCGGCCGGGCCGACCTGGCCTTCCAGCAGCGCAGCGAGCTGACGGACCTGCCGGGCGTCGTCGTCGTCGGCCCGCTGCCGGGCGACACCGCGATCACCTCGGTCTTCAGCGGGGGCGTGCTGGCTTCGTCCGTCCGACCGGGCCGGGCCCGCGAGGTCCTCGACCTCCTCGGGTCCGACGCGGCGTCGGGGATCGCCCGTGCCCGGGGCATGCGGGCGATCGGGTAGCAGGGCCGACACAAGGACCTGGACGGCTGCGGCTGCGCCGCCGCCGGCGCCGCCGCGGCTCGGGCACCGCGCGTTCGCTCATCCGGCAGGCTACGTCGACGTGGTTGACGTAGACAGGTCTCTTGGTTGGCCGAGTGCTTCGCGGGCGCGGTTGAGGTAGGCGCGGAAGGCGGTGCGCTCGCGGGCGGTGAAGCCCGTGAGCATCTCGTCCTCCAGTTCCCGGACGGCCGGGGCGTAGCGGTCCAGCAGGGCGCGGCCTTCCTCCGTCAGGCTGATGATGTGGCGGCGCCGGCTCGCCGGGTCCGGAGACCGGGCGATGAGGCCCCGCCGCTCCAGCGCGCCGACCAGGTCGGACATGGACTGCGGTCTGACGAAGGAGTTGCGGGCGAGCTCGGCCGAGGACATGCCGTCTCGGCGTTCGAGCACGGTCAGGGCGGTGTACTGGAGGGCGGTGACGCCCGCGGGCTTGAGCAGTTCGTCGAGCCGGGCCCGGGTGACCAGCTCGACCTGCTTCACCGAGTACAGCAACGACGGCGGAGCCATGTCCGTCACAAGCCCTCCCCCCATCATCAGGAAACCTGTCAAAAATTCTAGCCCAACCCCCTTGCCCACCGGCGAGACGCTCTCCGATACTCAGGATTCCTGATAATTGAGGAGCCCTTCTTGACCACGCTTTCCATCGACCGCCGCGACGGAGTGGCGGTCCTGACGCTCCGCCGCCCGGCCAAGCGCAACGCCCTCGACGACGCCACCGTGCTGAGCGTCGAGCAGTTCTTCCGGAAGCCGGGCGCGGACGTCCGGGCCGTCGTCCTGGACGCCGAGGGTGATCACTTCTCGGCCGGGCTCGACCTCGGTGAGCTGACCGAGCGGTCCACCGAGGAGGCCCTGGAGCACTCGCTCATGTGGCACCGCGTCTTCGACACCATCGAGGGCGGGCGCGTCCCCGTGGTGGCCGCGCTCAAGGGCGCGGTGATCGGCGGCGGCCTGGAGCTGGCGGCCTCCGCGCACATCCGCGTGGCCGAGCCGTCCACGTTCTACGCGCTGCCCGAGGGACAGCGCGGACTCTTCGTCGGCGGTGGCGGCTCGGTCCGGATCCCCCGGCTGATCGGCGCCCACCGGATGGCGGACATGATGCTCACCGGCCGCGTCCTCGACGCCGCCGAGGGCCAGGCCGTCGGCCTCTCGCAGTACCTGACCGAGGAGGGCGGGGCGCGCGCCCGGGCCCTGGAACTCGCGGAGCGGATCGCGGCCAACGCACCGCTGACCAACTTCGCCGTCCTTCAGGCGCTCCCCCGGATCGCCGAAGCCTCGCCCGCCGGCGGACTGCTGCTCGAATCGCTCATGTCGGCCGTCGCGGCCGGCAGCCGCGACGCCCAGGAGCGGATGCGGGCGTTCCTCGACGGCCGTGCCGCGAAGGTCGCCGGCGCACCCGGCTCCCACGGAAAGGACGCCCGATGAGCGAGATCCTCAGCACCCCCGGCCCCTCGGTCAGGGACGAGTCGGAGATCGGCCGGTACCTCCGCTGGCTGGAGTCTCAGCGGCAGCTGAGCTTCCCGGACTACGACAGCCTGTGGCAGTGGTCCGTCACCGACCTGGACGGCTTCTGGTCGTCGGTCTGGGAGTTCTTCGACGTCCGCCCCCACACCCCGCCCACCGCCACCCTGGGCCGCAGGTCGATGCCGGACACCGAGTGGTTCCCCGGCGCGGCCCTCAACTACGCCGAGCACGCGCTCGGCCGCGAGGAGGACCTCGACGCCGTCGCGGTCGTCGCCCGCTCCCAGACCCGGGCGCCGGTCGAACTGACCTTCGGCGAACTCCGTGACCAGGTCGCCCGGGCCCGCGCCGGGCTGCTGCGCCTCGGCGTCCGCAAGGGCGACCGGGTCGTCGCCTACCTGCCGAACATCCCGGAGACGCTGGTGGCCTTCCTCGCCACCGCCAGCATCGGCGCGGTCTGGGCGGCCTGCGCCCCGGAGTTCGGCCCGCGCAGCGTGGTCGACCGGTTCGCCCAGCTCGAACCGAAGGTGCTGCTGACCGTCGCCGGCTACCGCTACGGGGAGCGGGACGTCGACCGCCGTACCGAGGTCGCGGAGATCGCCTCCCGGCTGCCCACCGTCGAGCGGGTCGTCCACGTCCCGTACGGACCGAACGCGCTCCCCGACGCGCTGGGGTGGCCGGAGCTGCTGGCCGAACCGGCCGAACCGTCCTTCGAGCCCGTGCCGTTCGACCATCCGCTGTTCGTGCTCTTCTCCTCCGGCACCACCGGCATCCCCAAGGCGATCGTCCACCGGCACGGCGGGATCCTGCTGGAGCACCTGAAGAACAACGCGCTGAGCTGGGACCTCAAGCCGGGCGACCGGATGCTCTGGTTCAGCACGACCGCCTGGATGCTGTGGAACACCCTGGTCTCGGCGCTGCTCGTCCGCGCCTCGATCGTCATGATCGACGGCAATCCGGTCCACCCCGACCTGCGGGAGCAGTGGCGGATCGCGCAGGAGACGGGGACGACTCTGATGGGCGTGAGCCCCGGCTACCTCATGGCCTGCCGCAAGGCCGGGATCCGGCCCGCCGAGGAGTTCGACCTGTCGCGGCTGCGGCAGCTCGGCGCGGCGGGCAGCCCCCTCGCCGCCGACGGTTTCCGCTGGGTGGCCGAGCAGTTCGGGGACCAGGTCCTGCTCAACGTCGGCTGCGGCGGCACCGACGTCTGTACCGGAATCCTCCAGGGCAGCCCGCTCCAGACCGTGCGCGCCGGAGAGATCTCCGGCCCCTGTCTCGGGGTCGCCGCGTACGCCTACGACAGCGAGGGCCGACGGGTCGTCGGCGAGCTGGGCGAGCTGGTGATCACCGAGCCGATGCCGTCGATGCCCGTCGGCTTCTGGGGCGACACCGACGGCTCCCGCTACCGGGCCGCGTACTTCGAGGAGTACCCGGGCGTGTGGCGGCACGGCGACTGGGTCCGGTTCGCGCCCGAGGGCCACTGCGTCGTCGCCGGACGCTCCGACGCCACCCTCAACCGGGGCGGGGTCCGGCTCGGCACCGCCGAGTTCTACGCCGTCGTCGAGGACCTTCCCGAGATCGAGGACAGTCTCGTCGTCCACATCGAGGACCCCGAAGGCGGCAACGGCGAGCTGCTGCTCTTCGTCTCCGGCCCCGCGGAGCTGGACGACGCCCTCCGTACGAGGATCGCCCGCGCGCTGCGGTCGGCGCTGTCGCCGCGGCACGTCCCGGACGTCATCGAACGGGTGCCGGCCGTCCCGCGCAACCGCACCGGCAAGAAGCTGGAGGTGCCGGTCAAGCGGATCCTGCTCGGCGCGCGCCCCGAGTCCGTCGCCAGTGCCGATGTCCTCGCCGACCCGCGTTCCCTCGACCCCTTCGTCGCGTACGCCGCCGGGCGGGCCGCCGGTACCGCGCGCGGGAGTGCGTCATGAGGGTCGCCGTCGTCGGCACCGGAGTCATCGGGGCATCCTGGACCACGCTCTTCCTGTCGTACGGGCACGAGGTCGTCGCCGGCGATCCCGCGCCCGGCGCGGAGGAGCGGCTCCGGGCGGCCGTCGCCGCCGACCAGCGCCGGCTGTCGTTCACCCCTGACCTCGCCGAGGCCGTCGCGGACGCCGACTTCGTCCAGGAGAACGGCCCGGAGCGTCCCGACCTGAAGGACGAGCTCTTCGCCGTCCTCGACGCCGCCGCCCCGCCGGGGACGATCCTGGCGAGCAGCTCCTCCGGGCTGCTGCCGTCGCGGATCCAGCGGACCTGCACGGCTCATCCCGAACGGGTCCTCGTCGGGCACCCGTTCAACCCGCCCCACCTCATCCCGCTGGTCGAGGTCGTACCGGGCGAGCGGACCGATGAGGCCGCCGTCGACGAGGCCATGGGCTTCTACCGCAGCCTGGGCCGCCGTCCGATCCGGCTGCGCCAGGAACTGCCCGGCCATGTCGCGAACCGGCTCCAGGCGGCGCTGTGGCGGGAGGCGTACTCCCTCGTCGAGCGGGGCGCGGCGAGCGTCGCCGACGTCGACGCGGCGATCGCCCACGGCCCCGGCCTGCGCTGGGCGCTGCTCGGACCCTTCCTCAACCAGCACCTCTCGGGCGGCCCGGGCGGCATCGCGCACGTCCTGGAGCACCTCGGGCCGCCCATGGAGGAGTGGTGGGCCGATCTCGGCACGCCGCGCCTGACGCCCGAGCTGACACGCGCCGTCACCGAAGGCGTCAGCGACGAACTCGCCGGGACGGCGGAGGCCGACCTCGTCGCGGAACGGGACGCCCTCCTCTCCCTCCTCCTCGACGCCAAGAACCGGACCGACCACCTGTGAGCACACCGATGAACCCCGCCGATGCGATCGCCATCGACTTCCACGTCCACGTGGAGCAGGACGCCCACGGCCATCTCGCGCTCGACACGGAGCTGATGGACGCCTCGGCCGCCTACTTCAAGTCCGGCCAGGACCGCACACCGACCGTGGAGCGCCTGGCCGCGTACTACCGCGAGCGCCGCATGGCCGCCGTGGTCTTCACGGTGGACGCCACCACGGGCCTGGGCCATCCCGCCCTGTCCAGCGAGGAGATCGCCGACGCTGCGGCCGCCCACCCCGACGTCCTCATCCCGTTCGGCTCCGTCGACCCGCACCGGCCGGACGCCGTCGCGCGGGCCCGCTCGCTCGTCCTCGACCACGGCGTCCGCGGCTTCAAGTTCCACCCCAGCCTCCAGGCGTTCGCGCCGAACGCCCGGGAGCACTACCCGCTCTACGAGGCGATCCAGGAGCTGGGTGTCCCCGCCCTGTTCCACACCGGGCAGACCGGGATCGGCGCCGGCCTGCCGGGTGGGCGCGGCATCAAGCTGCGCTGGTCCGACCCGATGCTCCTGGACGACGTCGCCGCCGACTTCCCCGGCCTGACGATCGTCCTGGCGCACCCGTCGGTGCCCTGGCAGGACGAGGCGATCTCCGTCGCCACGCACAAGGCCAACGTGTACATCGACCTGTCGGGGTGGTCGCCGAAGTACTTCCCGCCGCAGCTCGTGAAGGCCGCCGGCTCCTTCCTCCGGCACAAGGTGCTGTTCGGCTCGGACTTCCCCGTCGTCACACCCGATCGCTGGCTGGCGGACTTCGGCGCCCTCGACATCAAGCCGGAGGTCCGCCCCCTGATCCTCAAGGAGAACGCCGCCCGTATCCTCGGCCTCTGACGACCCGCGCATGCCTGGTTTCCACCGGGCCGACATCATGCGCGCCGAGGTCGGTGATCGCGCGGTTCGGCCGTCGCCGGGGCCGGAGCGGCGAGGACGGGGGCGAGCACGGGAGTTGGAAGCCGAACTCGACCGCCTGATCCAGCCGGAGTACGCGCGGCGCCAGCTCGCCACCCTGCTCGGGACCGAGCCCGAACGCCTGCCGCTCGACCGCGAGCTGCCCGAGGACCTGCCCGTGGAGGACGAGATCGAGGGCGCGAAGAGCCGGTACACCCTCATCGTGGAGCTCGCCCGCCGGGAGAGGCTGACGGTGCGTCAGTTGATCGGACGGCTCGGCGGCGGCCGCGGGCACCGGACCTTCTCGGGTACGGCGGTGCAGGTCGCGGACACCATCGAGCACTGGTTCCGGCACGGCGCGGCGGACGGTTTCAACGTCATGCCGGCCGTCCTGCCCTCCGGGCCGGAGACGTTCGCCGAGCGGGTGGTGCCGATCCTCCAGCAGCGCGGCCTGTTCCGCACCGAGTACACCGGCACCACCCTGCGCGAGCACTACGGCCTTCCCCGCCCGGCCAACCGTTTCACCCGGCCGGGGAAGGCCGGATCCCGTCCGACGGCGGCAGCCCACTGATCCCGGGTGGTACACCGAGATTCCCGCGTGGCCTGGTCGTGACCGGCGCCCGGGACACTCGCTTCCATGCGGAACGAGGGGGAACGGGCCGTAGCCGTCGGGGCGGCCCTGCGGTGGGTGGGGAATCCGGGCACGGTCGCGGCGGTGCTGGTGCTGGCGTTCAACGACCGGGTGGGCAAGCACGCCTGGCCGGGCCCGGTGACCGGCAAGGTGAGCGACCTGATGTGGATGGTGGTCTCGCCGCCGGTACTGGCGCTGTTGCTGACGCCGGTGCTGCGGCTGCGCGGCGACTGGCCGGCGTCGCGGATCTGGCGGAAGGGGTCCACGTCGGCCAGGTCGGTCAGGTAGACGGTCAGCTTGACCACGTCCTGGAGGCGGGCTCCCGCAGCATGGAGTGCCGTGGCGAGGTTCAGGAAGACCTGCCGGATCTGAGCGGCGGGATCGGACTCACCTACGACTCCGCCTTCGGCGTCCAGGGGTACCTGGCCGGAGACCGCGACCATGGGCCCGGTGAACGCCACAGCGTGGCTGTAGCCGTTGACGGGTGGACTGCCGGGCGGACGGACGAAATGCTGCACGGGGACTCCAGCGTGGTTGTCGCGACGGGTGTGGTGAGTCAGCGGCCGGCACGACGCTTCGGGTGATCGGCGCTGCGGTCGGTCAGGGCAGGGACGAGGGCACCGAGCATGGCCAGGGCGGTCAGCGCGAACGCCCACGGGTAGCCAGTTCCGACAGCGAGCCAGCCGAAAGCGACGGCGCCGACGCCCATGCCGGCGTCGTAGGCGAAGTTCCACATCGCGCTGACCGTGCCGTAGCCGGCGGCGGAGACCCGCGCGTACATCAGCGTGAGCGTGGCGTTCTGGGCAAGGCCGAAGCCGATGCCGAACAGACCGACAGCAATGATCACAGCCACCGGATGGCCGGTCAGCGCCATGAGCCCGGTGCCGAGCGCGGACAGCAGCACACCCGGCAATACGAGCCCGGCGGAGCCGTGCCGGTCTCCGTGACGCCCGGCGAGCCAGCGGGCCAGCGTGGCCGCCGCAGGCTGGACGAACAGTGCCGCCGCGACCAGGCCCGTGGCCGACGCAGGGACGGCGAGCGGCAGGAAGGTAACGACAATCCCTGCCGCGAGCGCCGTGACCGCGAAGACCACGGCGGGGCGCAACAGTTCGGCAGTGCGGAGCGCCTCGGTGATGCCGATCGGCCGCCCGGAGGCGCGGATCCGGTCGGGCAGGCCGGGCACTGCGGGAATCGCGGCGAGCGCGGTCACTGCGCCGGCCGTGAAGACGACGCCGTAGCCCGCGTGTGCGGCCAACCACACCCCGATCGGCAGGCCCAGCAGCGAAGGGAGTCCGCTGACGATGCCGACCAGCGCCAGCCCTTCGCCGCGCCGTTCGGCCGGGATGAGGGAGGCGGTCAGCGCGCCGCCCGCGACCACGGTGAACGCGAAGCCGAGTCCGCGCAGGAGGCACATCGCGACGATCCACCCGAGGTTCCGGGAGAACCCGAGCGCCAGCGCGGGTGCGCCCATCAGGGCCAGGCCGACGGCCAGTACGACGCGGTAGCCGCAGCGGCGGACCAGGACGGGGGTGGCGAGTTCACCCAGCACCGTCGCCAGCATCAGCGCTCCGGTGGCCAGTCCTGCCGCGCCGCCGCCTCCGCCTCGGTCTCCGGTCGAGGCGTAGCGCGGGACGACGGACAGCAGCAGGTAGAAGCTGGTCGAGGCGCCCAGGATGGACACGAAGCGCAGCAGCAGCGGCCGTGTCAGCAGAGCCGGGCGCGTGGTGGTCGTGGCGGAGGTGGTGTCGAGCGTTTCGGTCACAGCTGGACGCTAAGAGCGCGACCGGATCGCCGGTAAGCTCCACTTCCATGCCGCCGGAGTGGTCCAGTTCCCCGCCCGAGCTGCTGCTTACCGTCGACCGGACCAACGGCCGACCGCTGCACGCCCAACTACAGCACGGGCTGCGGGACGCGATCCGCACCGGCCGCCTGCAGGTCGGCGAACGCCTGCCGTCCTCCCGTGATCTCGCCCGGTCGCTCGGCGTCTCCCGCGGCCTGGTCCAGGAGTGCTACGCCCAGCTCCAGGCCGAGGGTTACTTGACCACCCGTCCCGGGTCCGCCACCCGGGTGGCGACCGGCGCCGCCGTACCGCCCGGCATCCCGCAACCGAGCACCGCCGCGTCGCGCCTGGTGGCCGACTTCCGCTGCGGCGTACCGGATCTCGGCTCCTTCCCGGTCCAGGACTGGCTGTGGGCCCTGCGCGAGGCGGCCCGCACCATGCCGACCGCCCAGTTCGACTACGGCGACCCGCGCGGCGACGCGGCCCTGCGCGAGGTCCTGACCGGGTACCTGCGCCGGGTGCGCGCCGCGGCGACCGACCCGCAGCACATCGTCGTCTGCAACGGCTACGCCCAGGGCCTCGGCCTGACGCTCCGCTCCCTCGCGGACGCGGGTGCGCACGCCGTGGCCTTCGAGGACCCCGGCTCACCCGGCACCGTCACCGCCGCAGCCGCCACGGCGGGCATGCGTGCGATCCCCGTCCCGGTGGACGAGCAGGGCATCGACGTGCGGGCGCTGGCCGCGACCGCCGCCCGCGCCGCCGTCGTCACCCCCGCCCACCAGTGGCCGACCGGGGTCGCCCTCGCCCCCGAGCGCCGCCTGGCCCTCGTCGAGTGGGCCCGCGACCGTGACGCGGTCATCATCGAGGACGACTACGACGCCGAATTCCGCTACGACCGCGAGCCCGTCGGCGCCCTCCAGGGACTGGCCGCGGACCGGGTGATCTCCATCGGCACCATCAGCAAGTCCCTCGCTCCCGCCCTGCGCATCGGCTGGATCGTCTGCCCGCCCCAACTGGCCGGACCGATCGCCGAGCAAAAGCACCGCAGCGACCGCGGCACGCCCACACTCGACCAACTCGCCCTGGCCAGACTGATCGAGTCCGGCCGCTTCGACCGCCACCTACGCCGCATGCGCGCCACCTACGCCGCCCGCCGCACCGTCCTGCTCGCCGCGCTCGCCGAACACGCCCCCGAACTGCCGGTCACCGGCCTCGCCGCCGGCTTCCACGCCGTCGCCCACCTGCCCGCGGGCGCCGACGAACACCACATCGTCACCGCCGCCCGCGAACGGTCCGTCGGCCTCTACGGCATGAGCGCCCACCGGGCCTCACACGCCACCGCGCCGGCGCAACTCGTCCTCGGCTTCGGCAACGTAGGCGAACGAGCCATCGCCGAGGGCATCGCGACCATCGGCCACCTGCTGACCGGCCGGCCGTAACCTACCGACCCATGACCACCAGTACCGACCTCGATCCGGCCGACATCGCCGCTCTCCTCCACGACGTCCGCAGCTCGGCCGCGCGCCTGGCTGCCGGCCTCGACGCCCTTACGGACGTGACTGCCCGCGAGCCATCCGTGCTTCCCGGATGGAGCCGTGGGCACGTCATCACGCACCTGGCGCGTAGCGCCGACGTCTACCGATGGCTACTTGCCCTGGCTCGCACCGGCATCGAACCCGGAGCACGGGCCGACGCCGCCACCCTGGACCACGCGCTGCGGCACGGCGCCGGTCGCGGCGCCGCCGAGCTCATCGCCGACCTGCGCGGCAGCCTGGACCGCCTGCTCGACGAGGCCGCAGCGATGCCCGCCGACCGCTGGCCCACCCTGGTCACCGCCCTCGCGGGATGGCGACACCCCGCCTGGTACACCCTCCACCGTGCCCGGCGCGAACTCGAAACCCACCACATCGACCTGAAGCTCGGTTACACCACCGTCGACTGGCCCACCGGCTACGTCACCTGGGCACTCGACGAGACCATCGCCACTCTGGCCGCACGCAACTTCCCAGTGGCTCGCTTCGAAGCGACCGACCTCGACCGCTCCTGGACCCTCGCACCCACCGGCCCCACCGCGACCGGCCCCGGCCACACGCTCCTCGCCTGGCTCGCCGGCCGCGGCCCGGACGAAGACCTCCGGTCGGAACCGCACCTGCCGCCACCACCGACGTGGCCGCTCCCGCCGGAACCGGGCTGGGGGCGCGCGCATCCCTGACGAAAGGGACTGACGGCGCGTCGTGGCGGCGGCTATTCCCGAACGGTCTGCTTGCCGCAGTGGTGCGCGACGGCCTCGGCGAACGCGCGGGCCAGCGGGGAGAGGGCGTCCCAGCGGCGTACCGCCCAACCCGCGGTGAGGGCGGGGAGCGCGGGGATGGGGATCAGTCGCAGGTCAGGGTGTCCGGGGCCGCTCCAGGCGGGCAGGGCCGGGACGACGGCGAGGCCCAGTCCCAGTTCGGCCAGCAGGATTGCGGTGTCCCAGTCGGTGACGCTGGTGTCGAAGACCGGCCGGATCCCGGCTTCCGCGAGCCAGGCGCCGAGTTGTAGGCGGGAGGTGGAGTTCTGCGGAAGCCCGATGAGCCGGGCGTCCTGCAGGTCGGCCGGTTCGCCGCGGGCCTTGGCCGCGAGCGGGTCGGACGCCGAGACGGCGAGCGCCCAGGGGATTTCGACGACGGGGCGTTGCTCGATGGCGCGATCTGTGGGCCCCAGGGTGATCCAGGCGAGGTCGGCACGGCCGGCGGCGAGCGCGTCGAAGCAGCCGCGGCTGGAGGTCTCGGTCTGGAATTCGAGGCTGGCGCGGGGAAACTGCCGCCGGAAGTCGACGACGGCCGCGGACATGAAGTGCCGGATGGTCGTGGCTCCCGTCGTGACCCGTACCGATCCGCCTTCCGCGCGCGCGGCCTCGTCGAGTCGGCGAAGTGCGTGGTCGATGCTGCCCAGGCCCTCGGTGACCGCCGCGTTCAGCGTGTGTCCGGCCGGCGTGGGCACCACGCCTCGCGTGTGCCGTTCCAGCAGGCCCAACTCCCGCTCCAGCCGCTTCACGTGCTGGCTGACCGCGGACTGCGTGCAGGAAAGGCCGATCTCGGCGTGACCCTGCGAAGCAACGAGACGGCGATGCTCTGGGACAAGCTCGCCTTCCTCGCCCCGCTCGCCCTGCTGACCACCCGACACCGCGCGGACGTCGGAACCATCCGCGGCGACCTGCGCCCGGAACTGCTCGCCGTGCTCGACGAGATCACCGCCGTGGCCCGGGCCGCCGGCGCACAGGTAACGACCGAGACCGTGCTCTCCTTCTTCGATCGCGTCCCGGACACCATGAAGTCCTCCATGCAGCGCGACGCCGAGGCCGGACGCCCCCTCGAAGTCGATGCCATCGGCGGAGCGGTCCTCCGCGCCGGCGCCGCCCACCCAGGAGGCCTGAACCCGATGCGGCGATCCGTCCCATCCGACGGCGGCTCACCAGGAAGCGCCCGTGACCCTGCGGCGGCCTGGCCCGCTGTCCAGGCTGGCGGAGTGGGGCGGCGGTCCGGACCTGCAGGCCGCCGGACTGAAGTCAACGGACCAGCGCCCCAGACCATCCATAATTCCCCCATGCTCAGAGAGTTACTTCTACAGGAAGCGGATGCCTGGAGAACGGCCGGACACATGGAGCCCGGGGAGACGGTCACCCGCTCGATGACGCGCGAGGCCGAGGAGGAGCTCGGCATCCTCATCGCCGAGGAGGACCTCGCGCTCGTCCACACCCTGCACCATCTCGACGCCGACGACGGCCGCAGCCGCCTCCAGTTGTTCTTCCGGCCCGCCCGCTACGACGGCCAGATCCGCAACGCCGAACCGCACAAGTGCGAAGCGCTGCGCTCCTGGCGGCTCGACCAACTCCCGACCGACACCGTGCCCTACACCGTCCACGCGCTCGGCGAGATCACCCGCGGCAGCGCCCTGTCCACCGTCGGCCGGCCCACGTGAGCGCCCCCACCTCGTGTGAACCACCCCTTCGCCCTCTACCGGTTGGAGCATCCATGCAGTCCCTGCGTCAGGCCGTCTGCGTCATCGTCCACGACGAGAAGGCGGGCAAGGTCGCCTGCGTCCACTACGCCAACGACCCCTGGTCCACGGTCCCCGCCTGGACCGTCCCCGGCGGCAAGGTCGAGGAGGGCGAACGACTCGACGAGGCCGCCGCCCGCGAACTGCGCGAGGAGGCGGGCCTGGTCGTCGCCGCCGATGAGCTGCGGCTGGTCCACACCATCCAGGTCAGGGCCGGCTGGGACGGCAAGGGCCCCTTCCTGCTCTCCGTGTTCGCCGCGACGTCCTGGCGGGGCGAGCTGACGAACACCGAACCGGACAAGCACCTCGCCGTCATCTGGGTCGACGTTGACGTGCTACCCACCCCGATGTTCCCCACCTCGCACGCCGCCCTCACCGCCTACCTCTCCGGCGACGGCCGGGGCTTCTCCACCTACGGCTGGGACACCCCCGCGGACCTGCGCGCCTACGTCGGAGCCTGAGATGCCCGGCCGCCACCGCCGCCCGCCCACCGGCGAGCAGGCGGCCCTGCCCGCCGACGCCGACCTGCGGCTGCTCGCTGAAGCGCCGAGGTCAGTACCGCGGCGGGGGGATAGCCCGAAGCGGGCGTGGATCCGCTCCTCGTCGGGGCATCGGGGTACCGCGGTGCGAGCAGGCGGGGCAGAGTTCGCGATCACGGTGTGCAGCGAAGAGGAGGCCACGCCTCTCGGCCCGCCGAGGCAGTGGGGCCGTGAGCCGGAGCAGGGCCGACTTGTCGCAGATCGGGTACACCGAAGAATCAATTGGCGGACAGCCCTTGGCCGGGGCGCTACGGTCACAGGTGTCGGATGGGGAGCGAGCGAGGGGACAACGGATGCTGGCGGAGGGGTTGACCGCACTGGCCGCGGTGGGGGGCACGGCGGTGGTGCAGGCGGCGGGAACCAGTGCCTGGCAGGGGCTGCGGCAGGTGGTGATCGGGTGGTTCGGTCGCGAGGACGAGGAGCGCGTAGGCGTCGAGCTGGACCGCAGTGCGCACGCACTGGCCACCGCTGACGAGCCCGAGGCGGAGGTCGTGCGGCGTGCCGTACAGGCCGCGTGGCAGGCGCGTTTCGAGGCGGCTCTCGCCGGGCTCGCCGAGCACGACCGGAGGTCGGCCGCTGAGGCTCTGCGCGCCCTGCTCGACGCCCATGTGCCCGCCCGTGCCGAGGCGGTGTCCGCGACCGGTGACGGGCTCGCGGTCGTCGGGGATGTCGAGATCCGGGCCGACCGTGGTTCCGTGGCCGCCCTGCGGATGGGGAACGTCTCGCTGGGAAACCCTCCGCAGCCGGGCCCGCTCCAGGACTGAGCGCGCCCGGCGCCACTCCGGCCCCGCCGGTCACCGCCAGGACCGCGATCACCGCCTCCGGGGGCGGCCTCGCGGTCGGGCACACCGACCAGGTCAACTACTACGTCCTGCCTCCGGGGCACGGCGATGTCCGCCCGGGGCACGATGCCCTGCTGGCTTCCTACCTGCGTGCCGCCGCGCTCACGGCTGGCCGGCACCCCTACCCCGGCTTTGCCGAGGGCCCCGGCCCGTTCCCGCTCTCCGAGGTCTACGTACGCCAGCTTGCCGAGGACCAGGGGGCCGACGTCCGGGCCCTGGACGAGGCCGAGGCCCGCGTGCCGAGCGACATGACGGGCGACATGCCGGGTGCGGTCGGCGAGCCGGTCCCCGCCGAGGCCGTCTTCGCCGGGACCGACCGCATCCGGGTGCTCCTGGCCACCGCGGGCGGCGGCAAATCCGTACTGCTGCGCCAACACCTGTCCGACGGGGCCGCCGGCCGACTGGCGGGTCGGGTCCACGATCAGCTGCCTCCGGCCGTCCCGGTCCTGATCCGCGCGACCGCCCTTGCCGCCGAACCGCTCCTGTCCCGTGCCCTCGAAGCCGCCGTCATCGAGGAACTCGGCCCGTACGGGCTCCGCGACGCGCCGACCGCGGACTTCTTCGCCCGGCCGCCGGCCCCCGGCGCACCCTGGCTGGTCATGGTCGACGGCCTGGACGAGGTCCCCGACCGGACCACCCGCGTCACCCTGCTGGAACGACTCGCCCGGGAGGGCGGCCAGGAGCCGTCGCCCTATCGGTTCGTCGTCGCCACCCGTCCCCTGCCCGACGATGAACTCGCCCGGCTGGGGCCCGGTGTCGGCCGCTTCGAACTCCAGCCCTTCACCCCGGCCGACCTCCGTACGTACGCCCGGCGGTGTTTCCGCGACCTGCCGCACCGCGACATACATGTCCAGGTCTTCACGGCGGGGCTGGGAGCATCGGGCCTGCAGGAGCTGGCCCGCATCCCGCTGATGGCTTCCATGCTGTGTCCGCTGTACGCGGCCGACCCGACCCGGTCCCGGCCGGAGGGCCGAACCGGGGCCTACCGCTCCTTCGTCGAGATGCTCTACGAGCAGAACACCCACAAGAACGTCGGAGCCACCCACGCCGAGGCGATCCGCGTCCTCGCCGACCGGCACCAGATCCCCCGCGACCAGCAGGCAGCCGAGCGGGCCGCGCGCGTGGTACGGGACGAACTGCCGGACCTCATAGACCGCCTGGCGCACGAACGGAAGAACGGGAACACCGCACCGGCCGTCGTGATCCTCGCCACCCAGTTGCACGTCCGGCGCCCGGACAAGGTCAGGCCGGCGCTCTGGAACGCCTTCCTGGGCGATCTCCTGCGGCCCACCGGCCTCCTGGCCGAGCGGGCGGGAGACTTCCACTTCCTCCACCAGACCCTCCTCGAATACCACGCCGCCCGGCACGCCACCCGCGACGTGCAGGCCCGGGCCGAGTTGCTCACGCGGCTGTTCCCCCACCGGCCCGTCTCCGCCGGGGGCGACCCGGCGCCGTCCCCCGTACCCCCGTCCCCCTCCCCCGTGCCCGTGCGGCCGCTCGCCGCCGACCCGTCCTACCTGGGCTTCCTCCTCAACGGGCTCCTCGCCCCTGGGGATCACGTCGCGGCCGATACCGTGCGGGCCCTGGACGACCTTGCCGCGCGCAACGCAGCCGGTGCCCTGCGGCTACTGGCCGATCAGATACGGATGAGGACGGGACTCCCCACTGACCTGCTCGCCCGCCATCTCACGGCCTTCTCGCGAGACAAGCAGCTGGACGGCAGCCGGATCCTGGCCGCGTGGTGCCTGGTCGTCGTCGGGGGGCGGCACCGGGGCGAGGGTGCCGAGCTGCTCGCCGGGCTCGCCGACGACACCGCCCTGACGTTCGAGGACCGCGTGCGGGCGGCCACACAGCTGGCGCGCATGAAGGGCTACCTGCCCCGGGCCGCGAAGCTCCTGCTCCGAATGGCGGGCGGCAGACCTCTCGGAGACCGCCTGAAGGCCGGGCGCGCTCTCGGCGAACTGGCCGGGTACCGGGGCGAGGCCATCGCGATGTTCACCCATCTCCTCAACCGCGACCCCCTTCCCCTCTACGGCGATTTCTACGAGCGCATGGACATGGCCACCGTGCTGGCCGGTTGGGGCAACGAGCGTGGCACCGAGCTGCTCCTGCACATGACCAACGACACCGCCCTGAGCTTCCGCCGCCGCGCGAGGGCCGCCCTGGGCCTGGCTCGGCTCGACGACGAACGCGTGGCCGAGCCGCTCTCGGCCATGGCCGTGTACGACGACCCCGAGGACGACATCTACGGTTCCGTGCTGGCGGCCCGCGCCCTCGCCCAACTGTCCCGGCACCGCGAGGACGGCGCCCGAGCCCTGGCCAGGATCGCCGGTGACCCCGAGGCCTGGGACAGTCTCGCCCGCGTGGACGCCGCCGAGTTCCTGGCCGCTGTGGACGGCCACCGCGGGGAGGCCCTGGCCCTGCTCACCCGCCTCGCCGGAGGCGGCACCACCCGCCTGTACGCCGCCAAGGCGCTCGCCAAGCTCGGCGGGCACCACCCGACCGCCTGAACTGCCGGCCGTGGGAACGGTCAGCGGTCCGCCGGCGACCAGCACCGGGATCAGCGAACACACCGCCCACCTCACGGCGACCGGCTGCCGGCCCGTGGTGCTCCCCTACCCTCGGCGGCAGGGCGGACCCGCCTCACGGACATCAGCCCGTGGGGTCAAAAGCGTTGGACCTCGCCCGAAGTCCGTGCGAGGACACGGGCCGCTTGCCCGATCGGGCAGTGTCGGCGCGCGCCGCCCGGTCCCTGAAAGCATCCCGTTGACACCAAAGTTGGTCTAGTCCACCGTGGTGAAGCGAGGTCATCCACCCGAGTCCGGCGGAGCCCCGCGACCCGGCTCCGCCACCGATCGGGGCTCACCGACTCCCTCAACCGAACTGTTTCACCACGCCACTACCGTCGGCGAGCCATCCCCCCGCACCGAACGTGCACGAGCGCGCGCCACTGCCACCGGCCCACCCCCGCCGGGCCCCGCCGGAGATCCCCGACCTCACACGTGGTCTGGTCCACAGTGGCGCGACGGGCCGGCCAGGACACCGCTCTGCGCGCAACAAGCCACTGCCGTAACGAATCTGACGACCAGACGGAGAGCTCCACACCATGCAACGAGTCTGCCTCGCCCTGCCCACCATGCGTTCCTGCCCCGGCACCATCGTGGACCTCGCCGAGGAGGCGGCCTACGCCGTCGCGAACTTCGGGGTCGAGGTGCACCTCCTCGTCCTCGACACCACCGACGCCGCCGAGTTCGCGAAGAACGCGGACGCCGTGGCCTCACTGGCCCCCACGCCCGGCGTGTTCGTGCACCACCTCGGCGAGGCGGAGCAGCGGGAGTTCCTGCGCCGGGTGGCCGAGCGCTCCGGCGCCGCCGACCCCGAGCTGCTGCTCGACCTGATGCTCCCGCAGGCCGTCGCGTACGGTTCCTGCGTCAACCGGCTCTTCCTCGGCGCAGCCGCCCTGGGCTGCACCTCGGCGCACCTGCGCAACGACGACGCCGACTTCCAGGTCGTCGACGGTCAGAAGATCTTCCCGATCCACCACGAGCTGCTCTCGATCGGCCGACCGGCCGGCGAGGTGGTGGCCGGCGTGTCCCGCTCCGAGCTCGACCCGGCCGACGCGGACAAGCCGGTGATGCTGGTCAGCGGCTCCTTCATGGGCGAACTCAACGTCGACATAGGCGAGATCCACGAGCTGGACCCGGCCGTATACCGCGACCTGGTGCGCCTGTGGACCCCGCCGGTGTGGTCGGACGAGGAGCGGGACGCGATGGTGGACATCTCCTTCAAGGGCACCGGCTCCGAGCCGTTCAGCACCGACGACTCCGTCCTCGGCGTGCCCGACATCTGGGACGTCTACATGTGCAACATCGCCCTGGACCACCGGGCCTACGAGGTGCTGCCGCTGCTGCCCTCGACCGAGACCATCGGCTGCGACTACGCCCTGCTGCACGCCATGGTCCACGCCCGGTTGCCCGGCGTGGTCCACAACCGCCACATCGTCAACTACTACACGCCCGAGCGCCGCACCGGCGCCGGCTTCATCTCGTACCAGATGCGGTTCGTCAAGTTCCTGCTCTCGATGCTGTACCTCTACCCGGTGTACGGCGGGATGATCGACCTCGGCCGCGGGCTGCTGGACGAGCGGCACGGGCTGAGGGTCGAGCCGATCCTCGACCTGGTGCGGGGCAGCGTCGACTGGGACCGGGCCGGGAACGAGCACTGCCTGGACGTCCTGGACCGCTCCTACCGCAAGCTGGGCGGCAAGTACGCCGAGCTCGCGGACGTGGTGGCCGGGCAGCGGCAGCAGCTCCTGGACGAGGCGCAGGAGGACGCCGAGCGCTGGGCGGTGCTGATCGACGCCTGGGCGGGGATGGCGGCCGCCGCCCGCACCGAGGGACTGCGCCCCGGCGTGGACGGGGCGGCCGGGTGAGCCGGGCATCCTGGCAGGGCGGCTGACCGACGGCGACTGAGACGCCGTGGTCGAGTCGGGCGACCCGCACGTGCACGGACCGGTGATCGCCGAGGATCTGCGCGGCCGGGCTGCCCTCGTCGGCCGGCGGCCCGGCCCAGCCACGACCGCCCGCTCCGGAGCCGGGCCCGGCGCTACCGGCCGATGACGTCCACCACGTGCTTTCCGATCGGATCCACGCCCGTCCCGACCGCGTCGTTGAGCAGCGCAGCCAAGCCCGGCAGGGACACCCGGTTCACGATGAGCTCGTCGACGTGGCCGGCCGTCCAGGGCAGCGGCGCCGCCAGCACCGCTCCGGCCGCGGCGAAGTCGGCGCCGGTGGCGCCGTGCGTCCCCACCACCAGCGCGCGGCGCCCGCCCAGCTCCAGCTCGCACGCCTTCTCGCCGCGACGGATGCCGTCCAACAGCACGCGCGTGCCCGGCACCCGCCAGTCTGGCCTGATGCCGCCGAACAGGACGAGCCGCCCGCCGTCCCGGGGCAGCAGGCGCCAGGCGCCGTCGAAGGTGGTGTCGTCGAGCGACGCCGTGGTCACGACCACGGTGCCGAAGGTGCGCGTTCCCACCTCGCTGCCGAGAACCTTCGGCACCTCGCGCAGCAGCGCCGTGGAGGAGAGGAGGGCCAGCCGTTCGGGGCTCCTGTTGACCAGGGTGACCTGGCACCCCTTCAGCCTCAGCAGCACAGCCAGCAGTACCCCGGCGGTCCCCGCACCGACGATCGCCACGTCGGAACCGGCCGGGACGTTGCCGGCGCAGTGGGCGGCGCAGGCGAGAGGCTCGGTGAAGACCGCCCGGTCGTCCGGAGTGCCGTCGGGCACGGCGGGCAGGGCAGCGCGCAGCCGTTCAGGCGTTCCTTCCAGCAGGGTGGTCTCACCGAACGCGGTGGTCCGTGTCACCGGGATGTGCGGGTCCAGGCACACCCTGAGACCGGGCGGAAAGTCGTCCGTGCTGCTGCTGTGGACGAGGCCCACCATTTCGTGCCCGAAGTCGGACCGGACGTCCCGGCTCCGGCGGACCTCCTTGAGGTCCGAGCTGCACAGGCCCACGGTCCGCGGGAGAACCAGCACCCATGACGGGGAGGTCGGGCACGGCCACGGACCGGTGGTGAGCCGGACCCCGCCGGGCACCAACTCCAGGCGCCTGCTCCGGGCTTCATCCATGGCGACCGCTGTCGGGGAAGCGGACGACGACCTTGACGATCTCGGAACCGTCGTCGGTCTGGAACCGCCCGTCGAGCCGACGATTGATGACGTCCACCGCGTCCCAGGGAGTCAGTTCATGGGTGATGAGGGCGCTGTACCCCTCGGGATCCGCGCGGAGGATCGATTCCGCCGTGTGCAGCTGGGCCAGTGAGGTCCCCCGATGGCCGGTGAGCACCAGTGGTTTGCCCTCGTGCGAGACCGCCGTGACCATGCCGAGCTCAGGATCGACGGTGCCGCAGACGTTGTGCCGACGCACCCGGCCGACCGTGGCGTCGACGAAGGTGGGGGCTGCGGCCGCCGCGTCGAGCGCGGTGACGAGCACCATCGTCCCGCCGGGTCGCAAGGCGTCGGCCGCCTGCCGGACGGCGCTCGCCATCGCCGGCCGCGGGGAACAGATGATCGCCACGTCGACCGGCCGCGGCGTACGGTGCCCGGCTACGGAGAGGTGGGCGGGCGCGAGACGGGAACGGTGCTCCACCCAGGCCAGCCGTTCCGGCCGCGCCTCGACCAGCTCGACCTCGTGTCCCAGATCGATCGCCCTGCGGACGTGGAGCAACCCGATCGGACCCGCGCCCCAGATCCCGACCGACAGGGGACCGGCCGGGGCCGAGTGCTCGATCAGCTCCCATGAGTAGAGGACGGTGCCGAGCGGCTCGCACAGCGTGAGCACCGCCATCGGGTCCAGCGGTTCGACCTCCTGCAACGCGCCGATCGGCAGCTCCGGCCCCAGGGGGACCCAGCTGCGGAACAGACCGTCGAAGCTGTGGCCGAGGATCGAGTCCTGGTCCCGCACGTCCACGGGGTTGAACGCGACCGTCCGATCGCCGCCGGGAGCGCCGTGCAGAATCCCGATGCCTTCGTGACCGAGCACCGCGGCCGCGTCCGCCCGGTGGCCCGCGCCGATCTGGACATCGGTGCCGCACAGCCCCACGGCGAGCATCGACACGTACGGCTGATCGCCCCGCGGCCTCTCCATCGGCTCGATCCGGACCTGACGGCCGGAGCGGACCAGCTGCCATCCGGTCACGACATCACCTGCAGCTGTCGGGCCTGGAGCGCTGCCAGCGCCTCGCCCAGTTCCGCGTCGGTCACGTCGTTGACGAACACGGCGTGCCCGATGTCCCGCAGCAGGGGCAGGCGTTGCCGGCCGTCACGGTGCAGGCTGGTATGGGCCAAGGCCTCGACCAACAGGTCGAGGGTCATCTCCCGATGAATCGTCGGCAGGCCCAGGTCGGTCAGGACGCGGATGACGCGGTCGGCGACGGCCGAGGACAGAAGTCCGCGGTTCCGCGAGAGCATGACGGTCACGGCCAGGTCGACGGCGACGGCTTCACCGTGCAGAAGCGTGGGTTCGAGGGACATTTCCAGCGCACCGGAGAACGCGTGCCCGATGTCCGCGAGCCGGTCCAGCCGGTCCTCGCCGAGATTTCCGACGAGCTCGCCGAGCATGGCCGCGATGCTGCGCTCGATCACCTCGGACTCCACGCGCGGGTCCGGTGTGCCCGCAGCCAGAGTTCGGCTGTGCGCGTCGAGGAGGTCGAACAGCGCCGCGTCGGCCACGACCGCTATCTTGATCGCCTCGCCGAGGCCGCAGCGGTACTCGCGGGGATCCAGCGTGGGCAGGAATCCCGGGTCGATGACGACCTGGCCCGGACGGCTGTAGGTGCCCAGCCGGCTCTTGTGTCCGCCGTAGTTGATCGCCGTCTTGACGCCGATGCCGGCATCGATCATCCCGAGCAGGGTGGTCGGCACCTTGATGAGCGGAACACCGCGCCGGTAGATGCTGGCGGTGAAGCCCACGAGGTCGAGCAGCACGCCGCCGCCCACCGCGACGACCGGTTCCGATCGACGCAGCAGACCGAACCGGTCGAAGGCGTCCACCAGATCGGACACCGCGGCCAGGTTCTTGCCGGACTCGTCCGATTCGAGAAGCAGCGTCTCCAGGGCGACGTTCTCCGAGCCACCCGTCAGCGCGTGCGTCAGTGCGTCCCCGTAGATCCCCCACACCCGCTTGTCGGCGACGACGAGTCGCCGTGCGGCACCGTGCGGGCCCAGCCTCGCCGTGACCTGCGGTGTGCCTCGGCCGGCAGCGAGCGTGTTCGGAGCCATGACCACGCTGTACGACTTCGGATCGTCACCCGGCACGATCCAGCTCCGCGCCCCGGCGGCGCCGGAGCGGGCCAGCCTCCCGGCTCCGTGCAGCGCGAGCTCGGCATCGGGTGGGGCCACCTGGACCACGCCGGCCAGTGAACCGGACCGTCCGTAGAGCCCCACCGCATCCATCTGGGCCGTCAGACACTCCAGGTACGCACGACCGAGCCCCGCCGGCACTCCACCGGTGAGAACCACACGGTCGATCTCGGCATCGATGCTGAGAACCGAGAGCAGCGCGTGCGCGAGCGGGCGCGTCACGGCTTCGAGCACGGTGAGCGCCGCTCGCTCGCCACCGGCCACGGCCTGGGCGAACTGGCTGTTCAGAGGAGCGTCGGCGGCCAGCCAGGACGCGCCCTCGGCGGCGAGCAGCTTGAGGATCCGCTCGATGCCACGACCCGATGCGTACGCGCTGAGATGCCCGGTCGCACCGCAGTCACAGGGCAGCACCAGCTCCCGTGCGCCGATGCGGAACCCGGCCGGCAGATGCCCGATCTCGCCCTGCAGTCCGGTGTCCGCCGAGACGGGAACCCTGCCGGTGCCGACCTCGACGGTCCGCAGCCCGATACCGCTGCCGACGACGACAGCAGCCAGTCGGCGCAGCTGCTGGGCGTCCGGCTGCGCCCCCAACGCCACCGCGCTCGCCGTGACGTCGTTGACGACCGTCCACCGGAACTCGGGCGCCGCGTCCCGCAGTGCCCCGGCGGTGTCGAACCGCTGCCCGGCGCCGTCACCCCAGAGCGGACCGGACCCCACCGTCATACCGGTACGTGCGTCGATCGCCGCGCCCAGCGACACCCCGACCGCGGTCACGCTGTGGCCGCGGGCCAGCCGGCGCGCATCGGCGACGATCAGGTCCACGAGTCGCTCATGCAGCGAGGCCGCCCCCTCACCCGGGTAGCTCGCCCAGGACGGAGCGGCCCGGACGGCGAGGTCGTGCAGACGGCCCTCGCCGTCCAGCACCGCCGAGCGCGCGTTGGTCCCGCCGACGTCGAAGACCACGACGGCATCGTCGGTCGTCATGAGCCCACCCGTATCGACCCCGGTACCTGCCCACAGCGTCCGACCACGAACTTGGCGTCCGCTGCCGGGAAGAAGTCCGTGCGCATCGGGGGCTCGTCGAGAACAGCCACCGACGGGTGGTGCCGGAGCGCTTCGGCAGGAGTAACAGAGTCCGAGCCAGGACGGCTCAGAGTCATGGAACACATGAAATGCGGGTCTCCCTATGACGAACAGGATGTACGCCGTCGGCGATGCGATCCCCTGGAGGATAGCAAACCGTCAAGTCAGAACCGCAAGAAATGCCCGAAAGGGCAACGCGTTGAGCTTCCGCCGAGGCTAGTCCGACTGAATCCCGTGCTTTGCAGAACACCGCAAGAAGTGGGTCTTGACATGGACCGGACCCCCGTGTTTGGATCGGCAAACAAGTTGCTGATCTTGGTCCGAAACCGTAGACCAGGGGCGGTCGGGGGGATATTCCGACGCCACTCTCTTCGAACTCGGCCAGTTGGCGGCAAGACGTACTGCAAACAAGAGTGCGGTAAGGAGGGGCGATGCGACGCGGCACGAGGGTGTTATCAATACCAGAGCGACTGGCCGAACTTGCGGCCGAATCTCCGGACCGCGCTGCAATCATCGAAGTGGTCGCCGGCGGGTCGTATCGCGAAATCACGCACCGCCGCCTTTTCGAAGACGTCTCGGCGCTCGCAGAGCTCTTCGGCTCCTGGAACCGCGAGATGGACGGCGATGCCGTCATCTGCCATCCGGCGGCAGTCTCCATCGAGTCGGCGAAGATCATCCTGGCTGCGCTGTGCGCGGGCGTCACAGTACTCCCGCACGCGCCGCTGATCGATGCCGAGGTGCTTTCCAGCGCGCTGAGCCAGGCCGGGCTGAGCAGTCGGACCCGATGCGTCCCGGTACCCGGGTCACCCGAAACGGATCAGGGGCCGGGTGCGACCGTTCACCTGACCCGCTGGGAACGTCCCACCGCAGGACGCCGTCCGCAATACCTCCTGGCGACGAGCGGATCGACGGGAATCCCGAAGCTCGTTCCGTTCTGGAATTTCGGCGGCTACGATCCGAGGGCCGTGCCCGATATCGTCTTCCGGACCTGCAAGTGGCAGAGCGGGCAGAAGCAGCTCATCGTGCTTCCGATCTACCACATAGGGACGGTGGCCGCACTCGTCCAAGGCGTGCTGGACCGGAATCAGCTTTTCCTGGCGAATCAACCGGATCCGGAGGAACTGCTCGGCGCGATCGCGGACCGCCGGATCGAGTGGCTCATGCTGACGCCCAACTACATGAGACACCTGCTGCCCGCGGCCGTGCGTCGCCCCGAGCGCCTGGACAGCCTGAACGGCGTTCTCCACACCGCCCTCCCGTGTCCTGCGCCGCTGAAACAGGCCTGGCTGGACCTCCTGGGCGGCGAACGCCTCTTCGAGATGTACGGCGGAACCGAAGGCGTCGGTGTCACCGTGATCAGCGGCTCCGAGTGGATGGCGAAGCCCGGATCGGTCGGGCGTGGACTGCTGACGGAGATCCGGATAGGTGAGGCGCCAGGCCTGGAGCCCGGTGCTGACGGCCTCGGCCGGATCTACCTCCGCCGGCTCGGCGCCTCCGCTCGCACCCACGCGGCGACTCCCTGGCTCCGGAGCACTTCTGACGGCTTCGTCAGCCTGGGCGACGTCGGGTGGGTCGACGAGGACGGGTACCTCTACGTCTTCGACCGTGCGGCGAACCAGACCGCCACCGCCAGCGGGTTCGCATGGCTCGGACGTCTGTCGCTGGTCCTGCGGACCCACCCGGACATCCTGGATGCCGAGTGCATCGCGCTCACGGACGCCGGCCACGTCGACGTGGGGATGCTGCTCGTCACACGCGACCCCCAGGCCGTCCCCGATCTCGCGGAACTCGAAACGTTCTGCGCCGCCCAGGTCGGCGGTCACGAGTTTCCACGGACCTACGTGCAGGTGGACGACATCCCTCGGTCGGAGATCGGCAAACCCGACGCCACCGCGATCAAGGCGATATTCGGCTCGGTCGGTTCTCGGGTCGGTTCCCGGGTCGGTTCTCGGCAAGCCCGCACCCCGGCGACGTCCCCCTTCGAACAGGAGGTGCCTCGTGGCTCGACAGCTTGACGTCTCGCTCTTCCGGGAGGTCTGCCCGGACGCCCTCGGCGCCTCCTTCCAGGAGAGCCCCGAACCGACCGTCCACGTCTCCACCGGTGGCAGCCGGTCCGGCGTCGACATCCGCACGGCGTTCCGCAGATGCTACGGCGTGGACGTTCGGCGCGTGCGATTCGTCGACGGACTCGAATGGCCCGTGGAAGGCTGGTGCGAGCACCGGGCCGACACGTCGCCGGACGTCCGATCCGAATATGTCTACGCGCCCCCGTCGGGCCCGCTGGAGCAGGCTCTCGCGAAGTTCTGGGAGGAACTTCTCGAAGTGCGGGACATCGGTGCCTCCGATGACTTCTGGGAGCACGGCGGAGACTCCCTCGGGGCGGTTGAGACGATCGAATTCCTGGATCAGGAGTACGGCGTCCAGATCGGCTTCTTCGAAGTCGGCGGCGACTTCACCGTCGCCCGGCTGGCGGCGCTCGTCGGCGAGCGGTCCCGGCCCTAGAGACTCATCCTGCGTTCGGGCTCGCCACCTCGGTGTGCGGCCGGTACGGAGGATGGAACCATAAAACCCAATTCCTGCTTGGAGGTGAACCATGGAGTACTTCAACACCGAGATTGTGGACATCGAGTCCCTGTCGGATGAGGCCCTCGACGACATCGTCGGCGGTGCCGCGATCAACGGGCACTGTGTCTCGTAGTAGCGGTAACTGAATCTTGGCTGGCATCCGGGATCCCGGATGCCAGCCAGGATTTTCAGCGATATGAAGGCGGCATAATGCACCACCCGGGTCAGGAAGCGGTACCGCTGACGCTCCCGCAGCTCTTGATGCACCGGACTCGGCGAGACGGCACGGATTCCGGACCGACCCTGGAACTGTCCTACCGCATCGAGGGACCGCTGGACGTCCCGGCATTCATCGCGAGCATAGGCGACGTCGTCAGCAGCCACGACGCGTTGCGGTTGGCGATCTGCGAGTGCGGGGTCGCCGGGCCGCACCAGTGGGCGCGGGAGACACCGCCGCCGGCCGAATTGGTCACCTGCCAGATCATCAAGGCCGGATCCGAGGAGCGGTTCACCCGATATGCCGTCGGCCTGGCGACGAAGGATGTCGCCGAGGGCTGGGATCTCCGGACGGAGCTTCCCTTCCGGCTGCGGCTGCTCCAGTACTCACCCGGTCTTCACGCGTTCATCGCGACCTTTTCCCAGCTCGCGGTCGACGGCAGCGTTCGGGGGATCTTCGGCGGGGACCTGTGGTGGGCGTACCGCCGGCGTCTCGGCGATCACGAAGCCGTCGCCGAACCGAGTCCGCGATTCCTGGACGCCGCCGCGGAGCGCGAGGCCCCGGCCGCCAACAGTCGTGACATCGCCGACTTCTGGCGGCGCCGCTACGCCCGGATACCCCGGGACTGGGGTTTCCGCGCCTCCTCCGCTCCCGGCGCGCCCGCTACGCCCGACGTGGCCGGTACGCCCGCCGCGGCTGGAACACCAGACACGGCTGAGACCGGAACGGCTGAGTCCGGCAACGTGGTGACGGGCTTCGTCCTTGAGGGCGAGCGGCTTCGCACGATGCGGCAGGCGGCGCGCTCGAACAGCGCCACGGAATTCATCTGGATCCAACACGCCCTGGTGTCCGCGGTGTTCGAGCACACCGATGCGGACTCCGTCCCGGTCTGGCTGCCCGTCGACACCCGAAGCCTGCGGGAGCGGCGCCTGCTCGGCATGCTCACCCTGGGCCTGCCGATGGTCGTCGACCGCAGTACCGCGCCGTCCGATCTCGTCCGAACGCTCACCGGCGACTGGTTCGACACGCTGAAACACCGCCGGGTCACCCGGGAGACCGTCGATGCCGGCGAGGTCGCCGATCTGGGAAATCTGGTAGGTGGGCCGGAGCGCGACGTCCGCTTCGCCTACGTGGGCCATCCGCGCCATCGGATCAGGGACACCGTGGGCGATCTCGCCGTGACCTACGGCGCCTACGCGCCGCTGATCGAGCGCGTGGTCAGTGGAGTGCAGCTCAAGGCCGGGAGCTGGGACGACAGCGTTCATTTCCGTCTCACCTTCAACCGGTCCCGCCTCACGGAGACCGCGGCGCGGCAGATGACGGCCGCCGTCGAGCGGATCCTGCTGGGTTGAGTCCGGCCACCTGTCGTACGTCCGACCAGACCACTACTTCCGAAGGGGGGTGCCGTCCATGATCGAATCCAATGAAGCGACCGACGCCGGGCAGTCCGAGTCTCCCGTTTCTGGGCCGGTGGGCCGGGCCAGGTTCAGCCGTCAAGCGGCCGAGAAGCATGCTCCCGGCCGGCGCTTGGGAGATGCCCTCACACTGCCCGGACTGCTGGCGGAGCGTCGGGACGGCCGCTTGCGCAAGCTCGTCGCCGCAGCCTCGGCAGCGCTGCCGAGACGCCGTCGGCAGCGGGTGCCGGTCTACTACCAGACGGAGAGCGCCGACTGCGGGCCGACGAGTCTGGCGATGGTCCTGGCCTTCCTGGGCATCGACGTGGACATCGCAGCCGTGCGGCGCCAGCTCAACGGCGGTCAGGTGGGGGTCTCGGCACGCGCGCTCCTCCAGGCGGCCAGGCACTTCGGGGCTCTCGGGCGCGGTGTCCGGGTCGGCGTCGGCGGACTCAGCCGACTGAAACCCGGCAGCATCCTGTTCTGGAACTTCAACCACTTCGTCGTGCTCGAACAGGCGACCGCAACGCACGCCTTCATCGTCGATCCGGCCCTGGGGCGCCGGCGCCTCAAACTGAGCGAGGTCGCGGACGTCTTCACCGGCGTGGCGCTGGAGTTCGAAGCGCCGCTCACCGACGGCCGCGTGCCGGTGCGCCGCCGCGGACCAAGCGTCGCGGACAGCTCCTGGCAGTACCTCAAGCTGTTCGTCACCCGGGATCGCCGCTGGATAAGCCTGGTCGTCGCGTCGTTCCTGCTGATCGTCTTCAACTTCGCCACGCCGTTCGCCTCCTCCTACCTGGTCGCCCATGTCGGCACCGGCGGGCAGTCGGGGCAGGCGATCGTCATCCTCTGCCTCGCGGTCGTGGGGTGCGTCTCGTTCGCGCTGCTGCAGATCGTCCGCGGGCTGGCGCTCATCGCGCTCCAGTCGATCGCGGATCGGCGTGTCACGCTCGGCGTGTTCGGCCACCTGCTGTCCCTGCCGTACGAGTACTTCACCAGGCGGAACCCGGGTGACCTCGCGCTGCGGGTGCGGACCAGCTCGGCGGTCCGGCAAGTCCTGACGGGCGCGGCCCTTTCCGCCGTGTTCGACGGGACGCTGGTGCTGGTCTACCTGGCCCTGCTCCTGGTGATCGACCTGCAGTTCGCACTGATCAGCATGGCCCTGGCGGCCGTGATGGTGGCCGTCCTCTTCGTGTTCTGGAAGAAGCAGCGCTACCTCTCCGCGGAGGAGCTGGAGCGGCAGTCCATCTCGGAGGGTGCACTCCTCGAGCTGCTGGACGGGCTACAGACCATCAAGGCCTGCGGCCTGGAGGACACCGCGCACGATCGCTGGAGCCACACCGTCATCGACGAGATCAACCAGCGGGGCCTGAGCCGGAGGAACCAGGTCATCGGCTCGGCGTTGAGCGCGACGATCCAGTTCCTCGCGCCGCTCGCGGTGCTCGACCTGGGCTACTTCAGGATTTCGAACGGCACGGCGTCGCTGAGCTCGGTGGTGGGGTTCACCTCGCTCGCCGTCGGGATGTTCGTGCCCTTGGCGGGCGTCGTCCAGAGCGCGCTCCAGGTCGCCGGCCTCGGCGCGACGCTCTCCAGGCTGACGGACGTGCTGGGCACCGAACCGGAGGAACGCCCGGCCGATGCCGTGCCGCTGGACGACGTGAGCGGTCCGGTCGAGCTCCGAGACGTGTCCTTCGCCTACCCGGGGAGCTCCGGGGCGGTCCTCAGCGAGATCGATGTCTCCTTCGAGGGCGGCAAGTTCACGGCGATCCTGGGGCGGTCGGGATCCGGCAAGTCGACGATGGCCTCCATCATCGCCGGGCTCCAGACCCCGAGCAGCGGGTCCGTCCTCATCGACGGCGTTCCCATGAACCGGCTCGACCGGGTGTCGCTGAGGCGTTCGATCTCCTACGTCTCACAGGATTCCAGGCTCTTCGCCGGCACCATCTGGCAGAACATCACCTATGCCCAGCCTGGCTCCTCGTTCGAGGACATCAAACAGGCGGCGACGCTGGCGTGCATCCACGACGACATCATGGCGTTCCCCATGCGCTACGACACGCTGCTCGGCCCAGGGGGGCTGGGCCTGTCGGGCGGCCAGCGGCAGCGCATCGCTCTCGCTCGTGGCCTGATTCGCAAGCCGCAGCTGCTGGTTCTCGACGAAGCGACGAGCGCGTTGGACAGCGCGACCGAGCGGGCGATATTCAACGGGCTGGCCGCCTTCGACCACACCTTGATCGTCATCGCGCACCGTCTGTCGGTGCTGGAGGCAACGGACCAGGTGATCGTCGTCGATTCCGGCCGGGTGGTCGCCCAGGGTGACTACGAGGAGCTCCTGGCCAGTTCTCCGATCATGCGCACGCTGGTGGCCGGCCAGGGGGAGTTCCAGGCCTGAGCCGGCCGTCCGTTCTGCGGCCGCAGGCGTGACTCCTAGACATGTGCCCCGGACTGAAGGGAAGTGGCGAGTTGCTCTCCGAAGCGAAGAATCAAATGTTGACCCGGGTCGGCCCGGGGACTCCCATGGGTGAACTGCTGCGCCGGTACTGGCACCCGGTCGCCGCGGTCTCGGAGTTCGCCGAGAAGCAGGTGAAGACACTGCGGTTGCTGGGCGAGGACCTGGTCCTGTACCGCACCGAGGGCGATGAGTACGGCCTGGTACAGCGACGGTGTCCCCACCGTGGCGCGGATCTGGGCCAAGGCTGGGTGGAAGGCCGGAGCCTGCGCTGCTCCTACCACGGCTGGATGTTCGACCAAGCCGGAACGTGCGTCGAGCAGCCCTATGAGGACCTGGCCGAGTCATCCGCGCCGTTCCGGGACAAGGTGAAGGTCACGTCGTACCAGGCTGTCGGGTTCGCCGGAATGGTCTGGGCCTACCTGGGCCCGGCGCCGGCTCCGCTCATACCCATGTTCGAACCCTTCACCTGGAACCGCGGCTTCGTCCAGATCATTCTGTCCGAACTGCCGTGCAACTGGCTGCAATGCCATGAGAACGGCGTGGACCCGGTGCACTTCGAGTGGCGGCACACCAACTACGTCGCGCGCGCGGGGAATCCCGAGAATCCCGAGCGCGGCCCCCGCCATACGAACATAGAGTTCCAGGAGTTCGAGTTCGGTATCGCGGTGGCTCGGCGAGCCGAGCTGACGACCGCCGTCCTGCCGATTCCGCTCGCCCCGACGAACCAGCTGGAGAGCAGCGGCATCGCGTGCCTGTGGCCGAACGTGCTCTACGCCGGAAGCAGTCTTGAGTGGCGTGTGCCGGTGGACGACACCCACACCCTCAACATCGTCTGGCACTACTCTCCGCTCCCGACGGACATGCCCGCGATCGATCAGGATCCGATCCCCCACTGGTACGGTCCCGTGACCGCGGACGACGGTGAGCTGATCACCAGTCATGTCCTGAACCAGGACTTCGCGGCCTGGGTGGGCCAGGGCGAGATAGCTGATCGCACCAGCGAACACCTGGGTCGCAGTGACGAGGGGATCATCCTGCTCCGCAAGCGGCTCTTCGCGGACATCGAGCGCGTCTCACGAGGTGAGGAGCCGCGCGGAATAGTTCGCGATCCCGAGCTGAACACGTGTATCGCCCTCCCCTTGGACCGGCCCCAGCTGTACCGCGAAGGAGTCGATCGCGAGTTCTTCGAGTGGCGACTCAAGAGGGTGTTCGACTGGCGGCTCAGCGACGATCCGTCCTATGCCATGCAGGCCGGGCAGCCGGCCGACGTACGGCACCTGTTCGAGAAGGCCATGGGGATCGGCCAGGACTTCCTGACCGGTCAAGAAGGCTAGTCCCCGAGTCGGTGCCGTCGGGCCGTGTGGGCCGCGCGGGCCATCGGCACGTCAGCGTCGTGATCGCCCCGAAGGAGAGAGTATGTCGGTGAACCGAAAGTCGGCCGACCAGCTGGTCGCAGAAGCTGCGAGCATGCGAAAAGTGATCATCGAAAAGATGTCCGTCGACGGCGGCCACGTCGGCTCGCCGCTGGCGGTCATCGAAGTGATTCAGGCGCTGGTCGAGGTCTTCGACTTCCCCAAAGACAAGATCGTCTTCGACGGCGCGCACCAGATGCACGCCTACAAGCTGCTGACCGATCGCGCCGAAGCCTTCGCCACCATGGACCACCGGGGTGGCATAGGCGAGTACGCCGACATCCATGAAAGTCCGTACGACTTCTACATCGGCGGCCGCATCGGGATCTCCATCTCGGCCGCCCTCGGCTACGCCGTCAACCACCCCGAGTACAAGTCGATCGCACTGCTCGGCGACGGCTCCATGACCGCCGGCCAGCCCTTCGAGGCGCTCAATCACGCCGGCGCTCTCGCGCCGAACCTGCTGGTCGTCTACAACGACAACGACTTCGCCGTCACGGAGACCGTCGGGTACCTCCACACCAGGAACACCCTGCGCGAGTTCAGCGAGAGCCTGGGTTTCGAATACGTCGGAGCCGTGGACGGCCACGACACGCAGAAACTGATCGAGCTGCTCGACGACATCAAACAGCGGAAGCACCCGGTCTTCCTGCATGTGAAGACCGTCAAGGGCAAGGGCTACGAGCCGGCCCTCCGGGATCCCGTCACGTTCCACTGGCTCGACCCGTTCGACCTCGCGACGGGCGAGCTGAAGAAGAAGCCCGTCAACAAGTTCCGGGACCTGATCCTCGAGAAGGCGCCTCAGCTGGCGGAGAAGCACGGAGAGGTGTACTACGTCTCGCCCGCCGCCGCCCGGAGCACGGGCCTCAAAGAGCTCAAGAAGATGTACCCGGACCACGTCTTCGACACGGGGATCAACGAGCAGCACTGCGTGACGTTCTCCGCCGCCCTGGCCCTGAACGGCAACAAGGTGATCTGCTTCGTGCCCGCCACCTTCTTCCCCCGGGCGCTGGACCAGATCACCGACGCGTGCATGCTGCGGGTCCCCATGGTGTTCGTTCTGCCGGGATCGGGCATTTCGAGCCAGGGGCAGACCCTCCAGGGGATCTACACACTGCCGATCCTCAATGCGATTCCTCACGCCGAGCTGTACCACCCGTCCAGCCTGGCCGAGTTCGGCCAACTCCTCGACCGGGCGCTCGAGCACGACGGTCCGGTCTTCATCCACAAACCCGGCGAGGACATCGAAATCGGCATCACGGAGAGCGGTGTCGTCGAAGTACGGGAGGGCGGCAAGCTCAGCGTCATATCGATCGGGAACACGCTGGGCAAGGCACTTCGCCTGGCCGACACGCTGGACGACGTCCAGGTTCTGCATATCCAGAAGGTCAAGCCAGTTGACCTCGAAGCGCTCCGGCTCGCCATGGGCGACATCAGCAGGATGCTGATACTGGAGGACGGCTTCGTGCGGTCGGGCATAGGGCAACATATTGTCGCCAACCTCCTCCACAAGCCGATGAACTACGAGATCCTCGGGATCCGCGACCGTTTCCCGGGCATCGGCACGCTGGACGAGGTGTTCGAGGACATCGGTTTCGACGATGCGGCGGTGCTGGCGGCCGCCCGGCAGCTCATGGACGCGTAGGGCACGATGGCAGAGATAGCACGACTACTCCACAAGGGGGAATTCACCGAACTGTGGTACCGCCTCGACGCGAAGAGCGGACCGGTCGTCAGAAAGTTCTCCGCACATCCGGGCGACGATAAACTGGAGAACGAAGCGGCCTTCATTCGCGAGACCCTGCCGGAGCCGGCCAGAGAATACTTCTGCCAGGTCATCGGGGCCGAGCGGGACGTGACCGGTCGAAGCTTCTCGTACGAGATGCCCTATTACGAGGGAAGGCTGCTCAGGAACATAGCCCTCGACCGGCACACCGGGGTCGTCGAGGCGGTCAACCATATCAAGGCGAGCATCACGGCCCTCAAAACGACGCTGTACGCGCATCCCTCCACCGAGCAGCCGGCCGCGTTCGCCCGCAGGAACTACATCGATCGGATAGCGAAGCGGCTCGATCGGTACACCGACCGGACCGACCGGGCCGACCGGGCCGTCGACATCAGCGGTGCCAACATCGGCGAGCTGAGCAGACTTCAGCTGGACCTGGCCTTCCGGGACATCATCAGCAGATCGTCCGTATCTCTCAACGGGCGCAGCCTGCTCACCCCGCTGGCCATTCTGGAGAGGATCAGGACCAGCCCGGTCCTGATGAGGACCATGGTGCCCCGGCAAGGTTCGATGCGGCTCATACACGGTGATCCCCATCTGGGGAACATCATGATCAGGCAGGGTACCGACAAGCCACTGTTCTTCGACCCGAACGGCTTTCACGCCGGCGGCGACATGGCCTATGACATCGGCAAGTTCATCATCTCACTGGACTATGTCGAACCTGCTTACGAAAAGAGGCTCGTCCTGCCGGCCGTATCGGCGCGTGGCGGCGAGATCGAGGTCGGAGGCTTGAAGACCTTCGTCGATCCCGACCTCGGCCTCCGGTCCAGGGAGATAGCGCGAGCCGTGCTGGAGGACGTGCTGCCCGAGATATTCGCGACCGATCTGGCAGCCGACCCGAGACTCCTCGACCGAGCCGTCCTCGCCGCCGACCTCCACGCCTTCGCCGCCGCGCACACCTTCATCCCGACCGCACGGTCGGAGATGGCCCTGCCGTTGATGCTCCATCACCTGGAGACGGCGAACGACCACCTGGACCTGATGGAAGAGGCCGGCCCCGACACGCCGGCCGGCAGTGTCCTACTCCCCTCGATCGCGCGGGAACCATGATGCTGGAATTTGCCGACCACCAATTTGAGCGGGTCATCGACTTCGTGAAGTCGGCTGGGGACTCGGCCCTCGACCGGTGGCGGAGCTTCGACGTCGTCGAGATCAAGGACCTCGGCGGCGACCTGGCCACGAACGTGGACCATGAAATCGAAAGAGCGTTTCACGGACTGTGCCGCGAAGTCTTTCCCGGCTGCGGTTTCAGGGGGGAGGAGCTTCCCGACCTGAGCACCGGCAGCAGTAACGGCTACACGTGGAACATAGACCCGATCGACGGGACGAAGAACTTCGCCAGCGAAGTGCCGATATGGAGTGTGACGGTAAGTCTCGAAAGAAACGGCACACCGATATTCGGAGTGATATACAACCCGGTCAGCAGGCAGCTCTACACGGCCACAGAAGGCCGCGGAGCCTTTCTCAACGGCCGCCGGCTCTCTTACCACGCACCTGCGGATCCGGCCCGGATGCAGCTGGCCATCGATTTCTTCATGCGTCAGGACGATCCGGCAAAGAAGGCAAGGCAGGACGAACTGCTGGCCGAGTTGTTTCACTCGTTCTATCGGGTCCGAAGCATAGGGTCGGGTTCACTGTCCCTCGCCTGGCTCGCCCAGGGGCACTTCGGCGGATACCTCAGCTGGGGACTCACCGAGGACAAATTCATCGACATCGCGGCCGGACTGGTCATCGCGAAAGAGGCCGGGGCCGTGATCGGCATGGAGAGCCTCGACAGCGGCTCGTCCGTCCTCGTGGTCGGGAGCGCACGCACCTGTGACACGCTGCTGGCGTTGGCCCACGGCCGGCGAGAGCTCTGACCCCGGCGGTTTCCGCTACGAACCGATGCCGGCGACCTCGGCGCTCACGTACCGCTGCCAGTTCTTCCGGCCGTAGTCAATGTTCGCGGGAGTGCCCAGGTCGAGCAACTCACCCCGAAGATCGTGGGCATGCATGGTGAAGCCGCCGCTCTCGATGGCCCAGGGGAACACGTTGTCACGCAGTCCCAGCGGACCGTTCTCGCCGGGGTGGGCCTTGGCGTACTCCTCGCACACCTCGATGAAGTGATCCGTTGACAGCGCGATCGCACCGGCACTGGTGAGTGCCAGTTCACCGGGTGCCGTGGGTGCCACCGGTTCACGGCGATCGTAGACGTGCCGAAGGCGCCAGGTGGTGGCATCGACGACGAACCGTCCGACATCGGTGGTCCGAGGGGTGAGGTGACTCGTGACGGCCGCCGTCATCGACGGCTCACGGCCGACATGTGCCGAGGTCATCTCGGCGAGCTCGTCCCAGGGGAGCAGCAGGTCGCCCGGCATCATCAGGACGTGGCCCTGCAACTGCCAGCGTTTGACCGCCGCGAGCACCGCGCCATCGGGTCCGAGCGGGGTCCGTTCCTCGGAGAAGACGTAGGAAACACCCGCTTTCCACACCCACTCCTCGCCCTGAAGGTGCTCGACGATTTGATCGGACATATGTCCCACGCAGAACACGAACCGTCGAAAGCCGATCCGCTGCAGTTCGCGGCAGATGGTTGACAAGATCGTTTCTCCGCTGTCGAGGCGCAGCAGATGCTTGGGAATGGTGTCGTTGGTCGTCTCGCGGGCCCGGGTGGCCATGCCGCCGATCGGCATGGCCACCCATACGTCGCTCAGCTGCTCAACTACGCGATCGGCGGACATGGCTCTCCTCGTGAACGATCTGGCCCGGACGGTTCACCAGGCGGATCCGACTGCTGACCTCCGAAACGTCGAGACCGTCCAGGGGACCGGAGCAGTTGCCTGGTGAACCCTACATTGCCGTGCCCGAGGCTGTCCGGGACCGTCGACGGCACAGGGCGGACGGGCCCGAGCGCCGGTCCGGCCACCGTGCAAGCCCAACTCCACCACCGACGTCCGTGCTTCGGCCATCGCGTAGAGCGCCTCGCCGTAGCTGCCGAGCTGCCGAGCTGCCGCTGATCGGCGGCCCGCACCGGCCTCGATCCCCGGTAGCCCTACTGACCGACCACGCGGACCGCGGCGTCGACCCCGGTGGCGGCCGCCAGCCGCACCTCCCGATGCAGCGGCCGCCGGTAGTCGACCCGGCCGAACCCGACGGCGATCTCGTAGGCACCGACGGCCTCGCCCCCGGCGACGAAGACCATCAGCTCGGACGACGACCGGCTGACGTCCTGTTCCTCCCAGTGAACCGGGTCGCCGACCACCTTCGAGATCTCCTCGTCCCGGGTGCCGCGGCCGAACACGTACACCGTGTCCCAGTCGAGGCCCCCCGGTGAGGTCAGGGTCACCCCGCCCGGGCCGGCCGGCCCCAACGCCGCCAGCTCCCGGTCCAGTTCGGCACTGATCACGGCCTGCACCGGATCCTCGCCCGCGGCGCACCCGGCGACCGGCACCCCGGCGAGGACGGCGGCGAGCAGTCCGGTGAGCGCCGGTGCCGGAGCGCGGCGGGTCGCCATCAGGACTTCAGCTCCGACGGCACTCCGCCCGGGTCCTGACCCTTGCCCTCGAACGGTTTGCCGTCGCTCTCGCCGGTCTTGCCGTCCTCGACCTGGTCGCTGTAGGCCAGGGCGCCGCCCTCCGGCTTGATCACCACCGTGTCACCGCGCAGCACGGCCTCCTCCACCAGACGTTCCAGGTCCTTCTCCGAGGCGTGCGGATTCGCCGCGGCGATCCGGCGGCCGACCTCGTTGTTGAAGAGATCCATGGCTTCCCGGTCGCCGGGATTGCCCGGCCTCTGCTCGTGCGCGCTCGCATAACGCCGGGCCCAGTCCTCGCCGAAGCGTTTCGTCATCAGCGCGTTCCAGTAAGCGTGCCGGAACGCGTCCCGATGGCTGTCGTTCGCGGCGTTGACGGCGGAGAACTTCTTGTCCGAGACGCCGTGCGCCCGATCCGTGATCTCCGCGAACTCCTTCCGGGCGAACACGGTGAGCCCGTCCAGCATGACCGCCTCGGTTGCGGTGATCTTCTGCCGGTCGATGTCGAGGAGCCAGGCGGTGAACGCGTCCGGGTACTTCACCGTGCCGTGCGGATCGTCCTTGACCTGGTAGCCGGCCAGGATGGTGCCCGGGTCGGCCCGGCGCCCGTCGTGGGCGGTGGCGTTGAACGCGTCCTCGTGGATGCCCAGGTCGTCGGTGATGTCCTGGAAGGCCGCCTGGTCCGCCAGGGTGGCCCGTTGCAGGGCGTCGTTGATCCGCCCGTGCACCTCGCGGGCCTTCTCCGGGAGCTCGCCGGACCGGGTGTCGGGATCGTTGCGCACGGACTCCGGCCAGCTCACCCCACCGTCGGAGGTCACGTTCACGCCCAGGCGGGCGGCGTCGTCCAGGGCCTGGACCAGGGCCCGCTGCGCGGCGTCGAACTCGGCCACGGCGGTGGTCAGCGCGGTGCCGAGCGCCGTCGCCTCCCGCTGGGCCGCGTCCAGCTGCCGCTGGTCGTCGGCCATCGCGGCCCGCGCGGCATCGGCCGCCGGGCCCGCCCAGCCGCTGCGGGCCGTCGCGTCGGCGACCTCGGTGCGGAAGCGGCCGGCCAGCGCGGCGAGGAAGCGGGACTGGGTCACCCAGCCCTGCCCGGCCGACCGCAGCGGGCCGAGTTTGGCGTCACGGACCTGATCGACGGTCAGCATCGCACTCACCGCCCTTCGAAGGCGGCCTGGTTGGCGGCCTCGGTCGAACGGTACTCCTGGGCGGTGACCTCCAGGTTTCCGCCGGTGCGGCCGAGTCGCTCGGCGAGCGCATCCGACTGCTTCTCCCACATCTGGGCCAACCGGGTCAGCGCGGAGGCGGTCTGCCAGCCGGCCAGGCCTCCGGCGGCGCCGTTGGCCGCGGTCTCCAGCGTTCCCGAGGTCGCCAGCAGGATCTGCCGGAAGTCCAGCGCGATCTTGCCCGCCCCCGCCAGCGCCTGCGGGTCGGCGCGAACAGTGCTCCCGTTCAGGTCGGTCACGTCCACCGTTACTCCTCGTGTCGAGTAGTTCTGCGGAGTGTGCGCCAAGGGAGACGAACGGCGGAACCCCCTGGTTCCCCCGATGTCGCTACCTGACAGGCTGCGTGACGGTTCGTCATGGCGATAGCGACGGACGAGCCGGTCAGGGGTTCCGGCCTGGCCGCGCGGGTGCCCCCGAGGCCGGCGGGCGCGGAGGCGGCGCCCGGGGCGGGGCGCGGCCGGCCGGGGCGGGGGCGACGGCATACGATCGGCGGATGTCGGAGCGTACTGATTCCTCGTCATCGGCCCTGTCGGCCTCCTCCCTGCCGTCTTCGTCGTCGGCCTCACCCGCGTGGGCCCGCTGGTCCAGGGACTCCGTCCTCTCGGTCGGGTCGGTCGGCTCGGTGCTGTCGATCGGCTCGGTCGGCTCGGTGCTCTCGGTGGGGTCGGTCGGCAGCGTGCTGTCGATCGGCTCGGCGGGCTCGGCGATGTCCGCGCTGTCCGCCGGGTCGTGGCTGAGCCTCGGGTCGCTGCTGTCCGCGAACTCGCGCTGGTCGGTGCTGTCCTGGCGCTCGCGGCACGGGCTGATGGCCGCCGGTGTCGTGGCCGTCGCCGCAGGCGCCGCACTCGCCGGCGGCCCGCGGCCGCGGCGCCGCGCCCGGTAGTGGCCGGCATGCGCCCGGCAGTGGCCGGGATGCGTCCGACCCGAGCTTCACTGCGGCGCCTGATCCGCAACCCTGCGTCCTGGTACGTGGCCGTGCTCACCGCGATGTGGCCGGTCCTGCGGCTGCTGCCGCCCGAGCAGGTGTCGGCGCTGCGGGAGTGGGCGTCGACCAACCTCGACAACCTGCGCCCCTGGCCGTCGGGCCACCCGGTCGAGTCGCTGGCGGTGTCCGTGTTCGTTCCGCAGAGCACCCTCTGGGTGTGGCCGCTCTTCGCGCTGTCCGTCTTCGCGGTGGTGTCGGTGCTCGGCGCCCGCCGCGCCGTGGCGGCGCTGGCCCTCGCCCACGTGGCCGCGACCGGGCTGACGGAGGGGCTGGTGTGGTGGCGCATCGAGCACGGCTCGCTGCCGGCCGCCGAGGCGCACGTGCTGGACACCGGCCCGTCCTACGTCGTGGTGGCCGCGCTGGCGGTGGCGATCGGGCGGGCCCGTCCGGTGTGGTCGCGGGCGGTGTGGCTGGTGCTGCTGGCGGTCGCCGCCCCCGACCTGCTGTCCGGGATCGGGGACGGCGAGGTGTCCGCCGTCGGCCATGTGCTCGCCTTCACGGCCGGTCTGGCCGTTGCGGGCGCCCACCGGCTCGGCCTGCGCCCGGTGGCCCACCGGGCCGTCCTCGGCGCGCCGCCGGTGACGGCCGGAGGCGCCCGCCGGTGACCGCCGGAGGCCCCCGCCGGTGACGGGCGGCCGGAGCGCCGGCGAGGCGGCGGGCGGCCGGGCGAGGCGGCCGGTGGATCACCGGTACGGAGGAGTTCGGCCTCCGGAGGGAGACGCCGGCCCGGGCCGCGGGCCGAGCAGGGCCGGGTCGGTGGTGAGCCGGAGGGTGTCGGCCTCCAGGTAGCGGCGGGAGTTGAGGCCCCAGTCGAGGTTGCCGCGCATCCAGGCCTTCAGGCCGTCGGTGAAGGCGGTGATCGCGATCCGGTCGGCCTCCCGCAGACCGTGCCAGCTGCCGCAGAGCGCGGCGAGGGACTCCTCCGCGCGCAGGAAGGCACGGATGTCGCTGGCGACCCTGCGGTACACGTGGTCGACGGCGTCCTGGATCCCGCAGCGTAGCTCCCGGCTGACGGCGAGCACGCCGTTGGTGACCTCTCCGACGGCGAGCTCCTTCTTCAGGGAGAGGACGTCATTGACCCAGACCACGACGTCGGCGGCCTTGTTGACCATGGTGCGGAGCTGCTCGGACTCGTGGAACAGCGCGGGGACCTCCAGACCGGCCGCGTACTCCAGCAGGTCCAGCGAGGGCGTGATGCCGCCGGAGGCCCGGCGCAGCTGCGTGTAGCCGCCGAGGGCGGGGACGTGCCGGTGTTCGCGGTTGATCGCCTCGTAGCGGAAGGCGTCCAGGAACTGTCCCATGTGCGCGTTGAACCGCAGCTGCCACTGGAGGCTCTGGTGGACGGCGAGGCACCGCCACACCTCCGCGAGTTCGATCACCAGGGGCGGGGTGTCCCGGGGTGGGGACCGGTCCGGGGGCGGCGCCGGTGCCGGCCCGCCCGGCCGGAGCGAGCAGGAGGCCGCCAGCACCCCGAGGGTGGCCCGGGCGTGGCCGGCGGCCTCGACCGAGGCGCAGCCGTCGTAGAGGTCGTCGATGACGAACGCCCAGGTGAACCAGCCCGCGAGCGGCGCGAGGCGCTCCGCCCGCAAATGGGGGTAGCAGCGGGCGATGAGCTCGCCCAGGTGGGTGTCGGCGAGTCGCCGGCGGGCGCGCGGACCGTCCACCAGGCCGAAGCGGTCGGCCCACTCCAGGATGAGCAGCTCCAGGTCCGCCCGGTACGGGGACATCCGCGCCGGCAGCCGGTACAGGATGTGGTCGGGGCCGGGCAGCAGCCGGAGGTCGTCGGGTACGGGCGGGGGTGCGGGTACGGGTTGAGGCGTCGTCATACGGGCGCCGGCCTCTCCTTCGGATCGGTCCGCTCGGGGCGGCGGTTCAGCGTCGGTGGAGCCGAAGGTGCAGCGGGGCCGGATGGATCACGGTCCACGGCCGGGGTTCGAGCAGGTGGCGGGGCACGGGGCCGGGCAGCGGCTCCAGTCGCCACCGGCGGGTGATCACGGCCACCGCCAGGGTGATCTCGGTCAGGGCGTAGACGTCCCCGATGCACTTGCGGGCGCCCGCCCCGAAGGGGATGTAGGACCCGTGCGCCATCTCGGCCCGGCGGGCGGGCGACCAGCGGTCGGCGTCGAAGAGTTCGGGCTCGGGGTAGAGGTCGGCGCGGTGGTGGATCAGGTACGGCGAGAGCAGGATCGCGGTGCCGGGCCGGAGCCTGCGGCCGGCCAGTTCGACGGGCGCGGTGACGGTGCGGCTGTAGAACCAGGCGGACGGGTAGTACCGCAGCGTCTCCGTCACCACCCGACGGGCGAGGTCCAGCCGGTCCAGGACGTCCCGGCCGGGATCGACGCCCACCGGGAGAGCGGCCCGGGCCTCCCGCGCGACGGCGTCGGCCAGGGCGGGGTCACGGGAGAGGAAGAACAGCGCCCAGCCGAGCGCCGAGGCGGACGTGCCGATCCCGCCGGTGAGCATGGTGACGACCTGGTCGCGCATCTCCCGGTCGCTCAACCCCTCCCTGACCATGAGGGCCAGGAGGTCGTGACCGGTGCCGGCGCCGTCGCGACGGCGGGCCTCGATCGCGGCCTCGACCTCCCGGCTCACGGTGGAACACACCTGCCGGAAGCGGCGGTTGGCGGGGGTGGGCAGCCGGTCGAGCAACCGGGACGGCGAGCGCATGTGCCGGCCGATGCCCTGGTGGAACTCCGGGTAGGCCTCGGCGATCCCGGCCACCGCGGCGGACGAGCCGTCCACGGAGAACATCGTCCTGGTGATGATCCGGGCGATCAGCTGGTACGCGTGCTGCTCGACCTCGATCACCGCACCGTCCTGCCAGTCCGACGAGGCGGCGCGGGTCTCCTCCGCCATCACCTCCAGATAGCGGGCGAGCGCGTCCGGACGGAACGCGGGCTGCAGCTGCCGTCGCTGTCGGCGGTGCACGTCGTGCGGGGTGGAGCCCAGGCCGTCGCCCAGGAACCACCTCAGCTTGTCGAAGAGCGGTCCGCCCTTGTCGAAGTGCCGGGTGTCGGTGAGGACTTGGTGGAACAGCCCCGGGGAGCAGACCATCATCGCGCGCTGCGGTCCGAGCCGGATCTCCACCAGATCGCCCTGCTCGGCGAGCGAGCGCAGGAACGGCAGCGGATCGCGGAACAGGGCCGGGACGTGCCCGAGCAGCGGACGGGCGCCGGGTGCGCGGGAGGCCAGGTAGCCGGTGGACGTGGTCGCGGTCATACATCCCCTTCGCCGCAGCTGGTTCGGGGACGCGCGACACCTGGCCGCGCTTCCCGGAGCAGCCAATTTGGCACCTTGCCAGGGGTGTTGAGAAGGTCGAGGCCGCCCCGAAAACATTTCCGAGTACTTTCCGGCCGCGCCGGGGAATTCGCCGGGACCGGTCTCCCCGGCCTGAATCGCATTCGTGTACGCCACCCGGGTGCCGCCTCCGCCGTGACGTGGCGACCGACACGGCCGGCCGCGCCGCCCGCTCACACGGCCTGCGGGTCGAACGGCGGCCCCCGTGCGCGGCCGCCGTCACTCCAATGCGTGTATCGCTCTCTTGACTGGCGTCAGCAGAGCGCCATACTGGCCTCACTCCCCGCTCGCCGAAGAGGTGCCGCCGTATGGAGCTCACACCCTCAGCGCATCTGGACACCTTCTGCCGTGACAGCCTCCCGCCGCTCGACCAGTGGCCGGAGCTTCTCTTCGAACTGCCCGAGCTGGCCTATCCGGACCGGCTCAACTGCGCGCACGCACTGCTCGACGAGACGATCGAGCGCCTCGGCCCCGACCGGCGCTGCATGCTCACCCCGACGGAGCAGTGGACCTACGGCGAGCTGCGCGAGCACGCGGACGCGGTGGCCCGGGTACTGACCGAGGACCTGGGCCTGGTCACCGGCAACCGGGTGCTGCTGCGCGGCCCCAACACGCCCTGGCTGGTCGCCTGTTGGCTCGGCGTGCTGAAGGCCGGCCTGGTGGCGGTCAGCACCATGCCGCTGCTGCGGGCACCCGAGCTCACCGCGATGCACGAGATCAGCCTGCCGGTCGCGGCGCTGTGCGACCACCGCAGCCTGGCCGAGCTGGAACGGGCCGCGATACCCGACCTCACCGTCCTGGCCTACGGCGGCCCCGGACCGGACGACCTCACCGCCCGCTGCGCGACCCGGCGCGGCCGCTTCGCCGCCGTACCCACCGCCGCCGACGACGTGGCGCTGATCGCCTTCACCTCCGGCACCACCGGTCGGCCCAAGGCCACCCTGCACTTCCACCGCGACGTCCTCGCCAACGCCGACACCTTCTCCAGGCACCTGCTGCGGCCCACCTGCGACGACCTCTTCGCCGGCACCCCGCCGCTGGCCTTCACCTTCGGCCTCGGCGGACTGGTGGTCTTCCCGCTGCGGGTCGGCGCCGCCGCGCTGCTGCTGGAGCGGACCGGCCCGGAGGAGCTCGCCGAGCAGGTCGCCCGGCACCGGGTCAGCGTGCTGTTCACCGCGCCGACCGCCTACCGGGCGATCCTGGCCGCCGGGCTGGCCGACCGGCTGGCCGGGGTGCGGCGCTGCGTCTCGGCCGGCGAGCACCTGCCGGCCTCCGTCTGGCAGGCCTTCCACGCGGCCACCGGGCAGCGGCTGATCGACGGGATCGGCGCCACCGAGCTGCTGCACGTGTTCATCTCCGCCGCCGACGGTGACATCCGCCCCGGAGCGACCGGCCGACCCGTCCCCGGCTACCGGGCCGCCGTCCTCGACCCGGACGGCTCCCCCGTCCCCGACGGCCATCCGGGCCTGCTCGCCGTCAAGGGACCGACCGGGTGCCGCTACCTGCGCGACGAGCGCCAGCGCGGCTACGTGCGCAACGGCTGGAACCTCACCGGCGACACCTGTGTCCGCGACAGCGACGGGTACTTCTGGTACCAGGCGCGCACCGACGACATGATCGTCTCGGCCGGCTACAACATCGCCGGGCCCGAGGTCGAGCAGGCGCTCGCCGGCCACCCCGACGTCCTGGACAGTGCGGTGGTCGGCGCGCCCGACGACCGGCGCGGGACCGTCGTCAAGGCCTACGTGGTGCTGCGCGAGGGCGTTCCGGCCGGGCCGGAGACGGTCCGGGCGCTCCAGGAGCACGTCAAGCGGACCATCGCACCGTACAAGTACCCGCGCGAGGTCGAGTTCGTCGCCGAGCTGCCGCGCACTGCGACCGGCAAGCTGCACCGGGCCGAACTGCGCCGGCGGACGGCCGCGCGCCCGGCGAGCGTGGCGGTGGAGCGCCGGGTGGAGTGGTCGGACACCGACGCGGCCGGGCACTACCACTTCTCGGCGGTGCAACGCTGGGTCGAGGCGGCCGAGGCGGTGCTGCTGCGCCGGCTCGGACTGGCCGACCTGTACGGCAGGATCCCGCGGGTGCACTTCGAGGCCGACTACCGCGAACGCCTCTGGTTCGGCGACCTGGTCCGCACCGAGCTGCGGGTGCTGCGGGTCGGCGGCTCCTCGCTGCACTACGCCTTCGAGGTCCATGGTCCGCAGGGCCCGGCCGCCGCCGGCCGGATGTCGGTGGTGCACGCCGCCGTGCGGGCCAAGGGCGCCGAGCCCTGGCCCGCCGAGGTGCGCCGGGCTCTGGCGGAGTCCGGGCCGCAGCAACCGGAGGCGTACCGGTGAGCGCCGGCGTGCGGCGGATCGCGGTGATCGGGGCCGGTCCCGGCGGGCTCTACTTCGCCGCGCTGGCCAAGCGGTCGGCGCCGCACCGGGAGATCACCGTGTGGGAGCGCGACGCCCGGGACGACGCGTTCGGCTTCGGCGTGGTCTTCTCGGACGAGACGCTGGACGGCATCGCCCAGGCCGACCCCCAGGTGTTCGCCGCGCTGTCGGCCGAGTTCGCCCGCTGGAGCGACATCGACGTCCGGTACGCCGGCCGGGTGCGCACCTGCGGCGGGCACGGCTTCGCCGCGCTGGACCGCAACCGGCTGCGCGCGATCCTGCAACGGCGCTGCGCCGAGCTGGGGGTCGACGTGCGCTACCGCACGCCCGCGCCGGCGGTCGAGCGCCTGGCGGCCGAGTACGACCTGGTGGTGGCCGCCGACGGCGTCCGCTCGGCGACCCGGGCGGCGTTCGCGGAGACCTTCCGGCCCGAGCTCGACGAGCGGCACTGCCGCTACATCTGGCTCGCCACCGACAAGGTCTTCGAGGCCTTCACGTTCATCGTCGAGCAGTACGACTTCGGCACGCTGCAGGTGCACGCCTACCCCTACAGCGATCGACGCTCGACCTTCATCGTGGAGATCGCCGAGGAGGCGTGGCGCAAGGCCGGCTTCGAGGTACCGGCCGGGCGGGAGCCCGGGCGCGGCGAGAGCGACCTGGCGAGCGTGCGGCGGTGCGAACGACTGCTCGCCGGGCACCTGGACGGCCACCGGCTGATCCCCAGCGCCTCGCGCTGGATCCGCTTCACCACCGTGCGCAACGCGACCTGGCACCACCGCAACGTGGTGCTGCTCGGGGACGCCGCCCACACCGCGCACTTCTCGATCGGCTCGGGCACCAAACTCGCCCTGGAGGACGCCCTCGCGCTGGCCGCCGCGCTGCACGAACAGCCGGATCCGGCCCGGACGCTGGCGGCGTACGAGGCCGAGCGGCGGCCGGTGGTGGCGTCCGCGCAGCGGGCCGCCCAGGCCAGCCTGGAGTGGTTCGAGACCGTCGAACGGCACACCGGCCAGGGCCCCGAGCAGTTCGCCTTCAACCTGCTGACCCGCAGCCGGCGGGTCACCTACGGGAACCTGCGCGCCCGCGACGCCGCCTTCGTGGACTCCGTCGACGCCGCCTTCGACCACGCGGCGACCGGCGACGCGCCTGCCGACGACACGACTGCCGACGACACCACGCCCGACCGCACCGCGCCCGACGGCGCCCGGAGCGTCCCGCCGATGTTCCGGCCGCTGCGGCTGGGCCGGCTCCGGCTGCGCAACCGGATCGTGGTGCCGCCACTGGCCACCTTCACGGCGGTGGACGGGCTGCCCAGCGGTTTCGACCGGGCCCAGCTCGCCGCGCAGGCCCTCGGCGGCGCCGGTCTGGTCTTCACCGGCATGACCGCCGTCAGCGCGCGGGGCCGGGCCACCGAGCGCTGCCCCGGTCTGTGGTCGCACGCCCAGGAGGAGGCCTGGCGCTCCGTCGTGCGCGCGGTGCGGGAGCTCGGCGACACCCCGCTGGGAATCCAGCTGACCCATGCCGGCCGGCGCGCGGCGAGCACGGTGCCCGGCGCGGACGGGATCGGGCACCCGCTCACGGACGGCTGGCCGACGCTGGCCGCCTCTCCGCTGCCCTGGGAGGCGGCCGGTCCGCCGCCGCGCGAGGCCTCGGCGGCGGAACTGGCCGGCGTGGTGGCCGACTTCGCGGCGGCCGCGGCCCGCGCCGACCGGGCCGGGTTCGACGTGCTGGGCCTGCAGTTCGGCCACGGCCACCTGGTCTCCGGGTTCCTCTCGCCGCTGACCAACCGGCGTACCGACGAGTACGGCGGTCCGCTGGAGCACCGCTTGCGGCTGGCGCTGGAGGTGCTGGCCGCCGTGCGGGCCGCCTGGCCGGCCGGCAAACCGGTCGTGGTGCGGATCTCGGCCGCCGACTGGGCACCGGGTGGCACCACCGAGGCGGAGGCGGTCGCGATCGGCCGGGCGCTGGCCGACGCGGGAGCGGACGCCCTGGACGTCTCCACCGGCGAGGTGGTCGCGCACCAGCAGGTGCCGTACGGACGCGGCTACCAGGTGCCGTTCGCCGACCTGATCCGCCACGCGACCGAGGTGCCGACCATCGCGGTCGGCGCGATCTCCGGCCACGACGACGCCAACTCGGTGCTGCTGGCCGGCCGGGCCGACCTGGTCGCGGTCGGCCGGGCGCAGCTGTACGACCCGCTGTGGACGCTGCACGCCGCCGCCGAGCAGGGCTACACGGGGCCCGGCGCACGCTGGCCGCAGCCCTGGCAGGCGGGCAGCCGCCGGCCGCCGGGGCCCGGCGCGGACCGGGTCGCGCCGCGGCTGCGGCTGCTGCCGGAGACGGCGGCGGCGCCGGTTCACCGCCGCTGGCTGCCCGGCCGCCCCGACGCCCCGCCGCCGGAGCGGGCCCCGGACCGGCCGGAGCACCGGACCGAGCGCGAGCCCGCCGAGCGCGAGCCCACGGAGCGCCAACCCACCGAACCCGCGCCGAACTGACGGAGGACCGGATGCCCCACCTGCCCCGCTTCACCGCCGCCGCCGTCCAGGCCGCCCCCGTCTACCTGGACCCGGACGCCACCGTCGACAAGGCCGTCGCGCTGATCGCCGAGGCGGCCGCGCACGGCGCCGCCCTGGTGGTCTTTCCCGAGGTGTTCGTGCCCGGCTACCCGTACTGGAACTGGACGATGAACCCCGTCCAGGGGTCGCCCTGGTTCGAACGCCTCTACCTCTCCTCGGTCGACGTGCCCGGCCCGCAGGTGGACGCCCTGTGCGCCGCCGCCCGCCGGGCCGGGGTGGTCCTGGTGATCGGCGTCAACGAGCGCGGCCCACACGGCGTCGGCACGCTGTACAACACGATGCTCACCATCGACGCGGACGGCCGGCTGCTCGGCGCGCACCGCAAGCTCGTGCCGACCTGGGCCGAGAAGCTCACCTGGGCGCCGGGCGACGGCAGCTCGCTGGTCGTGCACCGCACACCGGTCGGCCCGCTCGGCGTGCTCGCCTGCGGCGAGAACACCAACCCGCTGGCCCGCTTCACCCTGCTCGCGCAGGGCGAACTGGTGCACGCCGCAAGCTACATCGCGCTGCCGGTCGCGCCCGATGACTACGACATGGCGGAGGCCATCGCGCTGCGCGCGGCCGCGCACTGCTTCGAGGGCAAGGTGTTCACCGTGGTGTCCTGCTCGACGATCTCGCCCGAGATCGTCGACCTGGTGGCCGGCGAGGACCAGCAGGTGCGCAAGCAGCTCTCCCGCCCGCGCGCCGCGCTCTCCGGCGTCTTCGGCCCGGACGGGCGCCCGGTCACCGAGCCGCTGGTCGACGAGGAGGGCATCGTCTACGCCGAGATCGACCTCGCCGCCTGCATCCGGCCCAAGCAGATGCACGACATCGTCGGTCACTACAACCGGTTCGACGTCTTCCGGCTGCACGTCGACGACCGCCCGCACCGGCCCGTGCTGTTCACCGGCGGACACCGGCCCGACGATCGGCCGGAGCCCGAGGACCACCAGGAGGAATCGTGAACGACTACGACGACACCCGGCCGGGCCGGGCCCGGGTCGGGGACACCCCCGAACTCGCCGCCTACTACGAGGAGCTGGCCGAGCAGGAGGCGGGCGCGCTCTGGACGGTGGCGAACGACATCGAGCCCTGGTACCCGCAGCCGAAGTCCGTCCCGGTGCTCTGGCGCTACGCCGACCTGGCACCGCTGGTCCGCAAGGCGCTGCCACTGGTCCGGGCGGACGACGCCGGACGCCGGGTGGTGATGCTGGTCAACCCCGGGCGGCGCGACATCAGCGCGGCCGTCGGCCTGTTGTACACCGGCCTTCAGATCATGGGCCCGGGCGAGGCGATGACCGCGCACCGCCACCAGGCCGCCGCGCTGCGCTTCGTGCACGAGGGCACCGGCGCCTGGACGATCGTGGACGGGCAGAAACTCGCCGTCGGACCGCGCGACTTCGCGATCACGCCGAACAACACCTGGCACGAGCACGGCAACGAGGACTCCGACGAACCGGTGATCTGGCAGGACGGACTGGACATCCCGCTGGTCAACGCGCTCGACGCGGGCTTCTACGAAGTCCACCCCGAGCTCTACCAGCGGCCCGGCGCGGTGGTGAACTCCTCGCTGCTCAGCTACGCCGGCACGCTGCTGCCGTACGGCGTCGAGAAGTGGAGCCGCCCGTACTCCCCCCTGCTCGGTTGGCCCTGGGAGCCCAGCTACCAGGCCCTGTGCCGGCTGGCCCGAGCGGGCGAAGGGTCCCCGTACGACGGCGTGATCATGGAGTACACCAACCCGGTCACCGGCGGTCCGGTGATGCCGACCATGAGCGCCCACCTGCAACTGCTGCGCCCGGGCCAGGCCACCCTCGCACACCGGCACACCGGCTCGGTGGTCTACACGGCGGCCAAGGGCCGAGGCGTCTCGGTGATCGCCGGGCGGCGCTTCGCGTGGCAGCAGGGCGACATCTTCGTCGTGCCCTCCTGGGCCTGGCACGAGCACGCGAACCTCGACCCGGGCGAGGACGCCTGCCTCTTCTCGTTCAACGACTTCCCGGTGATGCGCTCGCTCGGCATGTACCGCGAGGAGTCGCACCCGGACAACGACGGCCGCCGGCCCGTCCTTCCCTGAGGAGCTTTCGATGCATCTGCTCAGCTACCGTGCCGGCAGCGGCGACGCGCCCCGCCTCGGCGCCCGGACCGGCAACCGGGTGACCGACCTCGCAGCGCTCGCCGCCGCCGCCGGTGCCGACCTGCCCGGTGACCTGGCCGCGCTGATCCGGGCCGGCGAGCCCGCCCTGGCCACCGCCCGTACGCTGCTGGCCGACGCCCGTTCGCTGCTGGCCGGCGCACCGGCCGACGCGTCGCTGCCGCTCGCCGAGGTCACGCTGTGCGCGCCGCTGCGCCCCGGCAAGATCGTCGGCATCGGCCTCAACTACGTCGAGCACGTCGAGGAGTCGCACCGCTCGCTCGACACCGAGCGCGAACTGCCCGACCGCCCGGTGCTGTTCGACAAGCCGGCCACCGCCGTCACCGGCCCCGGCGGGCCGATCCTGCACAACGCCGACCTGACCAAGCAGCTCGACTGGGAATGCGAACTGGCCGTGGTGATCGGCCGCACCGCCCGGCGGGTCGCCGAAGCCGACGCGTTGCGGCACGTCTTCGGCTACAGCATCGTCAACGACGTCAGCGCGCGCGACCAGCGCCGGTCCGGGCAGTGGTTCTTCTCCAAGGGCCAGGACTCCTACTGCCCGTTCGGGCCGGTCGTGGTCACCGCCGACGAGATCCCCGACCCGCAGAACCTCGACCTCTCGCTCCGGGTCAACGGCGTGACCATGCAGGACTCCAACACCCGCCACATGCTCTTCGGCATCGCCCGGTTGATCGCCGACATCTCCTCCGGGATGACGCTGGAGCCCGGCGACGTGATCGCCACCGGCTCGCCGTCCGGCGTCGGCGCCGCCCAGGTGCCGCCGCAGTTCCTGCAGCCCGGCGACCTGGTGGAGGCCACCGTCGAACGGATCGGCACACTCGCCAACCCGGTCGTCGACGCCCGCACCCACGACCTCGCCGGCCGCCACGACGGGCCGCGGGCATGAGGACGTACCGGATCGGCCAGATCGTCCCGAGCTCCAACGTCACCATGGAGACCGAGGTCCCGGCCCTGCTGCGGGCCCGGGAGACGGTCGCCGCCGAACGCTTCACCTTCCACTCCAGCCGGATGCGGATGACCCGGGTCACCCCCGAGCAACTGCGGGCGATGGACGCCGACTCGGACCGCTGCGCACTCGAACTCTCCGACGCCCGGGTCGACGTGCTCGGCTACGCGTGCCTGGTGGCCGTCATGAGTACCGGGCCCGGCTACCACCGCGAGTCCGAGCAGCGGCTGCACCGGCGCACCGTCGAGAACGGCGCGCCGGCGCCGGTGGTGACCAGCGCCGGCGCCCTGGTGGCCGGGCTGCACGTGCTCGGGGCGAAGAAGGTCGCTCTGGTCGCGCCCTACCTCCGGCCGCTCGCCCGCACGGTGGTGGACTACCTGGCGCACGAGGGCATCACGGTGCTCGACCACGCGGCCCTGGAGATCCCCGACAACCTGGCGGTCGCCGCCCACGACCCGGCCCGGCTGCCCGGGATCGCCGCGCGCCTCGCGCACGCCGAGGCCGACGCCGTGGTGCTCTCCGCCTGTGTGCAGATGCCCTCGCTGGCGGCCGTCGAGGAGGCCGAGCAGCAGCTCGGCAAGCCGGTGGTCTCGGCCGCGATCTGCACCGTCCACCAACTGCTGCGCGCGCTCGGGCTGCCCGCCTTCGCCCCGGGTGCCGGGGCGCTGCTCTCCGGCGCCTACGCCGACAGCGCGCCGCCCGCCCACGGGGGGCCGCCCGCCGGGCCGCGGTCCCGACCAGCCGGGTCCGTTCCGCAGTCGCCCGCCGCGCCGCCGTCCGGACCCCTGGGGCGCGCTCCGACAGTATGATCACGCCGGACGGTCGGCAGGAGAGGTCGGCACGGGAGGAGGGCCGCCATGCCGGAGAACACGCCACACCCCAAGGCACTCCCCCACCCCAGGACGCCCCCCAGCTCCCTGATCCACACGATCTACGGCGAGTTCGTCCGCCGGCTCGGCGGCTGGATCTCGATAGCCGACCTGATCGTCCTGATGGCGGAGCTGGACGCCGACGCCCAGGCCGTCCGGTCGGCGATCTCCCGGCTGAAGAAGGCCGGAACCCTGCTGCAGGAACGGCGCGAGGGCAACGGTTACCGGCTGAGCCCCGCGCTGGGCCCGGTCTTCGACGAGGGCGACCGCCGGATCTTCCACAGCCTGGAGCCCGCCGAACTCGCCGACGGCTGGGTGGTCGCGGTCTTCTCGGTGCCGGAGTCGGAACGCGCCAACCGCCACCAGCTGCGCTCCCGGCTGAGCTGGCTCGGCTTCGGCAACGCCGCCCCCGGCGTCTGGCTGGCACCCGCCCGGGTGCTGCCGGACGCCCGGCGGCTGCTGGAACGGCTCGGGCTGAGCGCGTACGTCCACCTCTTCCTCTCCGAGTACGCCGGGTTCGCCGAGCTGCGCTCGGCGGTCGGATCCTGGTGGGACTTCCCGGCGATCGAGGCACAGTACGCCGCCTTCAGCGAGGCCTGGGGGCAGCTGGCCGCCGACCTTCGCCCGGAGCCGCGGATCGAGGCGGTCGAGGCGTTCCGCGCGTACGTCCCGATGCTCACCCAGTGGCGCCGGCTGCCCTACCTCGACCCCGGGCTTCCCGCGCCACTGCTGCCGACGGACTGGAACGCCGTCGCGGCCCGCGCGGTCTTCACCGAACTGCACGGGCTGCTGGCCGGGCCCAGCCTGCGACACGTCGAGCAGCTCACCGGGCTGTCACCGCTCGAACCGCCCCCGCACCCCGATCGACCGCTGTAGCGCCCGAGGAGTCGCCGTGACCGACCGCACCCCCGCCGACCTGCTGATCCGATCCGGCGCCGTGCACACGCTCGTCCCGGGCGAGGCGCCGCGCCGCGCGCTGGCCGTCACCGGCGAACGGATCACCGCACTGTCCGCCGCCGCCGACGGGCTGGACCACCTGATCGGCCCGGGTACCGAGGTGCTGGACCTGCCCGGCACCACCGTGCTGCCCGCCTTCGACGACACCCACACCCATCTGATCCTCGCCGCGCACAGCATCCACGACGTCCCGGTCCACCGGGCCCGCGACCTCGACGAGTTCCTCGGCCTGATCCGCGAACGAGCGGCGAGCACGCCCCCCGGACAGTGGATCCGCACCACGATCAACTGGCAGGAGGTCAACCTCGCCGAACAGCGTCTGCCACGTACCGAGGAACTCGACGCGGCCACCGACGAGCACCCGGTGCTGGTGCGGCGCGGCGCCTACAACATGGTGCTCAACACGCCCGCGCTGCGACTCGCCGGCATCACCGCCGACACCGACGCCCCGCCCGGCGGCGTGATCGAGCGCGACGACCGGGGCCGGCTGACCGGCCGACTGGTCGACAAGGCGGTCGCCCTGGCCGAGCGGGTGCTGCCGCGACCCGCGCTCGCCGACCGGATCGAAGGCCTGCGGGCCGCGTCCGCCGACTACGCCGCGACCGGGATCGGCACGGTCCGCGACTGCCTGGTCCCGGTGGAGGACCTCGACGTGCTGCGCGCCGCCCGGCAGGCCGGCGCCCTGAGCGTACGGGTGCGGGCCCTGGTCTCCGGCTTCGGCGCCCGCACGCCCGGGCAGGTGGACGAGCTGCTCGACCGGATGGAGCCCTGGCGCGCCGATGGCGACGCGTGGCTGAGCGTCTGGGGCGTCAAGTTCGGCATCGACGGCGGCATCGAGGCGGGCGCGCTGGAAGAGCCGTACGAGGGGCGCCCGTGCTACCACGGCACCCTGCTCTGGGACCGGCAGGAGCTGGCGGCGGCCGTCGACCGGGTGGTCGCGCGCGGCTGGCGGGTCGGCGTCCACGCCTGGGGGGACCGCGGGCTGCGCATCCTGCTGGACGTGTTCGAGCAGGTGATCAAGGACCGCCCGGGGCTGGCTCCGGGCACGCTGGTCGTCGAGCACGGCGGGCTGGCCCGACCCGACCAGCGGTCGCGGGCGATCGCGCTCGGTGTCCCGGTCACGGTGCAGCACCCGCTGCTGCACGATGCGGCGACGGCCCAGATCCGGGCGTGGGGCGGCGAGCGGGTGCGTGGCATCTTCCCCCTGCGCGAGTGGCTGGACGAGGGGGCGCTGCTCGCGGCCGGCTCCGACTTCCCGGTCGGACCGTACGGCGCGATGGTCTCGGTCTGGGGCATGACGACCCGGCAGACCGTGGCCGGCGCGCAGGGCGTCGAGCACGCGATCACCCGGGCCGAGGCGATCGCGCTGCACACGGTCGACGCGGCGCGACTCGTCGGCGAGAGCGGAACGCGCGGCAGCCTGCGGCCCGGGGCGCTGGCGGACCTGACCCTCTGGCCGACCGACCCGCTGGACTGCCCGCCGGACGAGCTGGCGCAGCTGCGGCCGGTCCGCACCGTCCTCGGGGGCCGTACGGTGCACCGGGTCTGACTGACGCCGGGCGGCGAGCCACTCCCGGGGGGGTTCGGTCAGCTCCGGACGCGGCTGACCCGCCCCTCGTCCCAGACCGGCTCGTCCGCCTCCACCACCCGGCCGTCCGCCCGGAAGACCAGGAAGCGGCTGAACACCCGGGCGAACCAGCGGTCATGGGTGACCGCCACCACCGTCCCGGTGAACGCGGCCAGGGCCTCCTCCAGGGCCTCGGCCGAAATGAGGTCGAGGTTGTCGGTCGGTTCGTCCAGCAGCAGCAGCGTCGCCCCGGCCAGTTCCAGCAGCAGAATCTGGAACCGTGCCTGCTGGCCGCCCGACAGGGTCTCGAAGTTCTGCCGACCGGCCCCCGCCAGCCCGTACCGGCTCAGGGCGGACATCGCGCGCTCCAGGTCCAGCCCGGGGCGGGTCGCCCTCACCGGCCCCGAGGATCTCGGCGGGCGTCCGGCCGGCCCACTCCGGGTGCCGGTGCGTCTGGGCGAACAGCCCGGGCCGGACGCGTGCGCCCAGCCGGCAGGCACCGCTGTGCGCCACCGTCGGGGCCGCGTCCCCGCCGGCCTCGTCCAGCAGCCGCAGGAAGTGGCTCTTGCCGGACCCGTTCGAACCGAGCACGCAGACCCGGTCACCGAAGAACACCTCCAGGTCGAACGGCCGCATCAGCCCGCTGAGTTCGAGGCTCTGGCAGGTGATCGCACGGATGCCCGTCCGGCCGCCGCGCAGGTCCGGCGCGACCCGCTGGCGGCGCGGCGGCGCGGGCGGCGGCCCGGCCTCCTCGAACTTCGCCAGCCGGGTCTGGGCGGCGTGGTAGCGCGAGGCCATCTCGTCGCTGACGGAGGACTGCTGACGCAGCGTCCGGACCAACTCCTTGAGCTGCTCGTGCTTCTCGCTCCAGCGCTGCCGCAGCTCCGCCGCGCGCTGCCAGCGGGCCTCACGGGCCTCGGCCCAGGTGGCGAACCCGCCGCCGTGCGTCCAGGCGGTGCCGCCCTCCAGCGTCACGACCTGACCGGCCGTACGGCTCAGCACCTCCCGGTCGTGGGTGATCAGCAGCACGCCCTGACGGGTCTGGGCCAGCTGCTCCCAGCCAGCGCTTGCCGGGGACGTCGAGGTAGTTGTCCGGCTCGTCCAGCAGCAGCAGTTCGGCCGGGCCCCGGAGCAGCGCCTCCAGGGCGAGCCGCTTCTGCTCGCCACCGGACAGCGTCGACACCTCCCGGTACTGGGCGGCCTGGAACGGGGCGCCGAGCGCGGCGACCGTCACGGTGTCCCAGAGCACCTCGTGGTCGTACCCGCCGGCCTCGCCCCAGTCCACCAGGGCCTGCGCGTAGCGGAGTTGGGTGGGCTCGTCGTCGACCTCCATCATGGCGAGCTCGGCCGCGTCGAGGGTGGCGGCCGCGGCCCGCAGCGGCGGCGGTGCGACGGTGAGCAGGAGGTCCCGGACCGTCCGGTCGTCGCGCAGGCTGCCGATGAACTGCGGCATGACCGCGACGGCGCCCTGACTGCGGAACGACCCGCGCTGCGCGGTGAGTTCGCCCGCGAGCATGCGCAGCAGCGTGGTCTTGCCCGCACCGTTGTCGCCGATGAGCACGACCGTTTCGCCGGCCGGTACACAGAACGAGACGACACCGGGGAGTCCTTCTACGCGCTGGCCGCCGACTTCACCGTGGCGCTCGACCATCCGGCGGGCCTCGGAGTACCGGCCACCGGCAGCTCGGCCGAGACCCCGAGCGCCGCCGGACGGGCCGTCACCACCGCGACGGCCCGGCAGGTGCGGGACTTCGCCTGGTCCGCGGGCCCGTACTTCACCGTCTCCGGCCGCTCCGCGGGCGGGGTCGCGGTCACCGTCCACGCCGTGGCCGGCGTCGCTCCGGTGGACGCCCGGGCCATACTGGCCACCGCCGGGTCCGCGCTGGACGCGCACTCCGGCGCGTTCGGCGCCTACCCCTACGCCGAGTTGGACGTCGTGCTGGACGACGACCTCTGGTTCAGCGGCATGGAGTACCCGGGGTTCGTCCTGGACCGGGTGAAGACGAGCGCGCTCGTCCACGAGATCGCGCACCAGTGGTGGTACGGCATCGTCGGCGACGACCAGTACCACCAGCCCTGGCTGGACGAATCCTTCTCCGAGTACGCCACCGACCTCGCCCTCGGCCGGGACGGCGCCGGCTGCTGGAGGACCGTCGCGTGGTCGGACCCGCAGGAGCGGATCACCAACGGCATGGCGTACTGGGACGACCACCCGGCCCGGTACGGGATCGTGGTCTACGACTACGGTGCCTGCGCGCTGCACGACCTGCGGCGGCTGATCGGAGCGGACGCGATGGCCCGCCTGCTCCGCGGCTACGCCCACGCGCACTGGTACGGCGTGAGCAGCACCGCCGCGTTCACGGCCGCGGCCGGGGCCGCCACCGCCGAGGACCTGACCCCGTTCTGGGCCACCCATCGGATCGACACGTGAGCGGCCGCATGGCTCCGCCCCGTTCAGGCCGGCATGGCTCCCCCCCCCCCCCGATCAGGAGACGAGGGTCTGCTCCTCCAGTTCCGTCAGCGTCACGGTGCACAGTCCGCCGCGCTCGGTCTTCACGTCCGTCACCTTGAGCTGGGTGCCCGGCAGGAGGATGTACTCCTCCTCGCCGGTGAACGCGGAGTAGCGCTGGATGCCCGTGGCCCGGACGGGGAGCACCTGGAAGAGCGTCCGCCGGCCTCGGCTGCCGAGGAAGCCCCGTGCCACGCCGAGCTGCGGCGTGCAGGAGGACACGCCCCACCAGGTCACCGTCCGTCCCAGCGGGTACTGCGCGCGCAGGTCCAGCGACACCCCGCGCCAGAGCGGCTCGGTGCGGGCCGGGAGCTGCGACACCGCCGCGAACAGCAGCCGCAGGTACGGGAGGTAGGGGACGATCCGGCTCCGGTCCGGGGAGCGCAGGATGGCGTTGATCTCCCGGTAGAACGCGGACTCGCAGGTGTAGAGGTAGAGGGCGGCGATCGCCTCGGCGGTCAGCCCGCCGGTCGTCTCCGCCGCCCGCTCGGTGCCGAACGCGTGCGACCGCTCGATGTGCCGGTCCAGACCGGACAGCAGTGCCGCCACCGGGGCGACGGCATCGCGGAAGTCCATCAGCGGGGTGTCGAACACGCCGGTGATCGCGGGGAGGACGAGTCCCTCGTCCTTGACGCTCGCGAGCCGTTCGAGGTACAGCTGGTGCAGTTCCATGGTGGACGCGATGAACGCGCCCATCCGCTCGGCGGTGTCGCCGCCCGCCCCGCCGCCCTGCGCCGCGTGCTCGTTCCACCCCTTGGCCGGAAGCCAGTCGATCTCGTCGGCTCCCAGTGACGCGAGGGCCGCGTTCACCGTGGCGAAGTGGTCGCCGTCGCAGAAGATGTCGCCCTGCGCCGCGGGGTTGGAGTGGTCGATGTGCCGGACCTCGACCTCGGGGTACTTCTTCTGGAGCTGGAGGACGACCTTCTTCAGGCTGCGTGCGTGCGCTCCCCACCAGGCGAAGACGACGCCCCGGTCCTCCTCGGCGGCGTTCTGCTTGGCCTGGAGGATCTCTTCGACGATCCGCTCGGCGACCGGCCGCCAGAACGCCGTGTGCCGGTCGGTCGCCGTCGTCCCGTCGCTGCTCGCGGTGAGGGCCGCGTTCAGCAGCAGCACGCCCTGGGTGAGCATCGCCTGGAACCACTCCGGCGGCTGGACGGTGTCCTGCTCCTTCAACAGCGCCCGTATGTCGGCGATCGGGGTCTTCTTGGGGATGCCGTGCTTCCACATCGCCGCCGCCTTGATGATGCAGCGGATGCTGACCACGCGGCCGAACTGACTGTCCTTCCAGTCGTGGAAGGTGTTGTCGAACATGGCGATGCCGGTGGCGCTCTCCGGCCTCGGGTAGGGGTTCTGGCCGAAGACGACGACCTTCCACCGGTGCGGCGCGTTGGGCTTGAGCGCCTGGAAGGTCAGTTCACGGACGGGAACGACGTCCGGGCCGCGGCCCGGGCCGATGAACGCGGCCGCGTCCGGCTGCGCCTCGATGACCGGCTTCAGCAGCGGGAGCCACGGTTCACCGCCGCCCTTGAAGAGTTCTGCGAGCGCCAGCGGGTCGTTCGGGTCGGACGGGGTGGGGGTGTTGGCATCGCTCATGGTGGTGTGACTCCGGATAACCGTGCTTCGGCGGGCAGGACGGGACGGCCGCACGGCCCACCGCCGACACCTCGGCGGCGGGTGAGGGCCCGTCATGTCCGCAACTGACTCCCCTGTTGTACCGGCCGGGTCCGACAGTCGACGGCCCGGGCGGCGGCCCGGACGGCGGCCCGAACGGCGCCGCCCCGGGAGGGGCCGGGCGCCGCAACCGGCCTGTCAGTGGCGCCCGCTAGCGTCATGACCAGTAGAGGAACCGTGTCTCGAAGGGGAGTGGAGCCATGACCACAGACCGCGCGCAGTCGCCGCTCAGGGTGGTGCTGACCGACATCAGCGCACCGGTGGTGGAGGCCTGGCGGGCCGCGTTCGCCGACACCCCGGGAATCGAGATCCGCCAGGGATCGATCCTCGACGAGGCCGTCGACGCCTGGGTCAGCCCCACCAACTCCCGCGGCCGGATGGACGGCGGGGTCGACGCGGTCGTCAAGCGGCACCTCGGAGCGGGCATCCAGCTGCGCGTCCAGCGGGCGATACGCGACCGCTTCGCGGGGGCGCTCCCGGTGGGCAGCGCGGTGTGCGTCCCCTCCGGGGCCACCCGCCCGAAGTTCCTGATCTCCGCACCGACGATGCAGCAGTCCTCACAGAACGTGAGTGAGACCTTGAACGTGGCCCTGGCGTGCGCCGCCGCGTTCCAGGCGATCCACCGGCAGAACGGGCAGGCCCCGGGCAGCATCGGGTCGGTGGCCCTGGTCGGCATGGGCGCCCGGACCGGCCGGGTGCCGGCGCGGGTCTGCGCCAACCTGATGTGGACGGGATACACGCTGTTCAACGACCACGTCTTCGAGGACGACGACGACCTGCGCGGCACGATCCTCGGGCAGCTCGACGACCTGGAGAGCGCTCCCGCCGCGAAGCGGGTCCGCATCACCCCGCCCGCCCGCCGCGGCACGCGCCGCTGACCGGGGCGCCTCGGTCGCGGAGTCCGGCCGCCCCCGGCAGGCTGGAAGGAGGAAGCGGACCACCCCGTCGTGACACCCGGCCAGGTCGGCACGCCGACGATCACTTTCACCGACCAGCAGACGATCGCCGTGACCTGCCCGCCCGCTCCGCAGGAACGCACACCTGCGGCGCCGGCCCCGACGGGCCGGCACCGCAGGTGGATCAGGGGTGGAGCAGGGGTGGATCAGGGCCGGATCGCGGACCAGGTCGCGGGCAACGGGTCGAACCAGCCGATGACGCGGCCGCCGCCGTCGTGGGCCGAGCCGGCGACGGCGGCGGGCGCGACGTGCAGGCCGTCGACCCGGCGGGCCAGGGCGGCGATGGCGACCTGGAGCTGCATCCGGGCCAGCGCGGCGCCCGGGCAGTGGTGGGCGCCCATGCCGAAGCCGAGGTGGGCGTTCTCGCCGCGCTCGATGTCGAAGGTGTCCGGGCCGGTGAACGCCCGCTCGTCCCGGTTGGCCGCGCAGAGCGCTCCCACCGCGACCTCGCCGCGCCGGATCAGCGTGCCGCCGACCTCGACGTCCACTGCGGCGTAGCGGGGGAAGGTCGAGGTGCTGTGGAACGGCGTGAAGCGGATCAGTTCCTCGACGGCGGACGGTACGAGGTCCGGCCGGCGGCGCAGCCGCTCCAGGTCGGACCGGTGGTGCATCAGGGCGCGCACGAAGTTCGACAGCATCAGGACGGTGTTCTGGAGCCCCGGCAGGAGCAACCGTAGCGCCGCCGTGACGAGTTGCCGGTCCGTGAGGCGGTCGTCGCCCTCGTCCCGGGCCCGGATCACGGCGCTCAGCAGGTCGTCGGCGCCGGCGCCGGCCGCGTCGCGTGCGGCGATCAGGTCGGCCAGCCGGCGGGCGAGGGCGCGACGGTCCTGCTGCTCGGCGTCGGACGGGGGCGATGCGGTGGTGGCCGCGCCGAGCAGCAACGCCCGGACCTCGGCCCGGTCCCCGGCGGGCACGTCGAGCAGCTCGCAGAGGACTTCGGCGGCGAGTGGTTTGACGAACCCGGCCATCAGGTCGACCGGGGTCCGCTCACCGTCCGGACCCTCGACACTGTCCAGCCGGTCCAGCCGGTCCAGCAGGTCGTCGGCGATCCTCTCCGTGGCCCCGCGCAGCCGCTCGATCCGCCGGGGCTTGAGGCCTCCCCTGGTCACCCGGTTGACCTGCGCGGACGTCAGCGCCGGGGCCTTCGCCGGCACGGTGGCCGCGCCCGGCCCGGGTGCGTCGGCGACGCCCGGCTCCGGCGGGGTCAGCCCGAACCGGCTGTCGGTCAGGATCCGGCGGACGTCGGCGTACCGCGAGCACAGCCACGCCTCGCCCAGGTCCCGGACCTCGACCCGGTGGAGCCCCTCGGTGGCGCGCAGACCGGCGTAGCGGTGGTCGAGGTCGAGGAGATGAGGCTCCCCGAAGGGGTAGTGCGGCACGTCCGGTGCGGGTTCGAGGTGAGTCACCGTGCGTTCCTCTCTGCGACGCGAGTGCGGACCGGAGACGCTCAGGAGCGCGGCGCGACCTGCCAGCCGAATCCGTCGTCGCCCCCGACCCCGACCGCCACGGCCGCGGCGGCGCGGCGGACGGGCGACCGGTGCTGGTCCGAACCGGCCTTGGTGTCAGCGAGGTTGCCCATGGTGCTGCCTCCGGGAGGTCTGCGGGATGAGTGTCGGAAACCTGTATACAGCGGCGTTCCGGCCTGGTCAGCCCCTTGCACCGGCCTCGGGGCGACATGGCAGGGACAGTCCGTTCCGGCGCCGGGAGGCCGGTTCAGGCCACGCCCGGCGGGGTGCAGGAAGTGACCACTACCGCCCGCTCCGGCCGGGGCCACAGCATGGGACCAGTCAGCAGCCCGCTGACGACCACCAGCCGAAGGAGACTGCAATGTCTGCGTTCGAGGAGCTTGAGGAACTGGTCAACACGATGGCCGCCGCCGAGCCGGCCGAGGTCGACGAGGACGGCATCGGCGACGTGGCGTGGAAGGTCTCGTACTCGACCTTCTACAACAACTAGCCGTGCCGGCAGGGGCACTCGTCGTACCGCTTCGGAGGGTCTCCTCCGGTCGGGCGACGGGTGCCCCTGCCGCGTCCGCTGCGCCGTTCCACACCGTCCGTGCGCGATGTGCGCCCGCGGATCCGCCCGGCGGGTCCCGTCGATCCGAGGAGCTCGACCATGAACTTCGTCATTCCGGACGAGAAGGTCCAGCAGGGCATCAAGGTCCTGCTGGACGACTACGTCCTCATCGAGAGCACCGACACCTTCGTCATCACCTACACCCCGGACAGCCGCGACCCGGCGGCGTGGTTGGCGCTCGCGCTCCGGCACCGGGGGTTCGCGACACCGATCGTCCCGATGCGCAAGCTGGAGGACCCGGAGTTCGCCGGGCGCCTGGAGGCGGTGCTCCCCGACCCTGCGACACTGCCGGGCCGCCTGGTCGTCCTCACGCTGGAGCGCGACACCATGTCGCACTTCAACGTCTTCGAGAACGCGCTGAAGAGGTTCGGCGGCGACCGCACGATGATCCTGCGGATCATCAGCGCCTCCACCGCGTTCTTCACCAAGTCGCTCAACCTCGCCCCCGCGCAGCTGACCCGGTTCAACGCGACGCTGCTGGAGCGGGTGAAGCCGGCCCGCAAGGTGCGGGTCACCAGCCGCGGCGGCACCGACCTGACGATCGAGCTCGACGCGGACAAGTACCACTGGATCAGCAACCGGGGTGTCTGGCGGCCCGGCGGCTTCACCATCCTGCCGGCCGGCGAGGTCGCGACCTACCCGGTCACGGTGGACGGCGTGCTGGTCGCGGACGGGGCGTTCAACGCCAACATCATCACCCCGCTGAACGCCAGCCTGGCCGCCAACCCCGTCCGGGTGGAGATCGAGAACGGCCAGGCGGTCAACCTGACCTGCGCCGACCCGCAGCTCGACGCGATGTTCCAGCTCTGCCTGAACAGCCCCTACGGCCGCAACGTCGGGGAGTTCGGTCTGGGCACCAACCGCGGCATCGACGAGTTCATCACCGCCAACTCGCACATCAACGAGCGGCGTTGCGGCGTCCACCTGGGGTTCGGCCAGCACAACCAGCGGGTGAGCAAGGTCCCGTACATCGCGGACGTCCACCTCGACCTGATCACCGCCGGCGCGCTGGTCTGGGTCGACGACGACCCGGAGCCGATCGACCTGGAGACCTTCACCGCCACCGACGCGGAGCACCCGGCGGACGCCCTGGACGAGGACATCACCGGCGACTGCTGCGGCCTGGGCTACGGCCAGCTCGAAGGCCTGGCCGCCTGCGTCGTCCCCGGCAGCCCGGTGAGGGTCCAGCGATGACGGCCGCGAACGGCACCGCGACGGCCGCCCCCGCGGCCCCGGTCTCCGCCGACGACTTCACCGACGACTTCACCGACGACTTCGCCCGGCGCGGCTACGTGATCCTGCGCGGCATCCTGGACGCCGGGGAGGTGGAGCGGGCGAGGGCCCTGTGCTCCGGCTACCTCACGGGTACCGGCTCGCAGGAGATGCTGACCAGCGACTTCCTGGCCGACGACTTCCTGGCCGGCATCGTGCTGCGCGAGCGCGTGGTGCGCGCCGTCAAGGAACTGCTGGGCGACGACCACCCGGTGCTCTACCCGAACTGCACCGCGCGCAAGAACGTCTACGTCCCCTGGCACGTCGACGCGACGTTCGTCGGACCGACCGCCGCGTACGTGTGGGAGCCCGGGTTCGCACACGTCCAGTGCGGGCTGTACCTGCAGGACAACGACCCGGTCGGCGGGGGCGGGATCGACGTGGTGCGCGCCTCCCACCTGATGTCCTTCGACGGATACGGCACCACCGAACCGGAGTTCGACATCCCGGCGCGGACGGTGGGCGAGTCCGACCTCCGCGAACGCGTCGATACCCGGGCGGGCGACGTCGTGGTGTGGAACGCTCGTCTGATGCACACCAGCACGACCGTCCTGCGCGACCCGGGCCGGGAGAAGTTCGGGGTCTTCTTCAGCTACGCCCGCACCCATGTGCGCGACAACCACCGGTTCCTGAGCCAGATCGCGGTGGATTCGATGCGCACGATGAACGGCGTCTCCCGGCTCATCCCCCGGCTGGCCGAGATCGCCCGCATGCGGTACCCGGAGAGCTTCCCGGCCTGGTTCGCCCAGGAGGCCGCCGACGCGGCCGTCCGCATCGTCACCCTGTGAAAGGACGAGCGACGTGACACCGACGACCCTGGCCGACGGGGGTGAGCAGACCTCGGCGTCGCCGGTGTTCCCCGACCGTCCGTTCCGGGCCCTGTGGGCCGCCACCGGCCTGTCCCAGGTCGGTTCGGCGGTCAGCAACGTCACGATCCCGATGTGCGCGGCGGTCACGCTGGGCGCCTCGGCCCTGGAGATGACCTCGCTGGCGGTGGCCGAGGTGCTGCCGTCCCTGCTGATCAGACTCCCGGCGGCGGGGTGGTCCGACGGGCTGCGCCGCCCGCGCGCGCCCATGATGGCGGCCTGCAACCTGGTGCAGGCCGCCATCATGGGCGCCGTCCCGCTGCTCTGGTGGCTCGGGGTACTGCACATGGTGCTGCTGCTGGTACTCGCCGCGGTGGCCTCGGCGGCGCTCGGGGTGTACTCCGCACTGGCCAGTCCGCTGCTGGTGCAGATCGTGCCGAAGGCGCATCTGGTGGAGGCCAACGGGAAGATCTCGGCGACCCGCAGCATCGCGGACATCAGCGGGCCCGCGCTCGGCGGGGCGCTCCTCGCCCGGATCGCGGCGCCCTACGTCGTCCTGGTCGACGCGCTGTCGTTCCTGGCCTCCGCGGCGCTGCTCACCCGGGTCCGGCCCGGGACGGCCGACGACGGGGCCGGCGCGACGGCGGACCCGACAGCTGATCAGGAGAACGCCGACACCCGCGCTGCCACCGGTGCCGACCCCGCTGCCGGGACCAGCCCCGAGAAGGCGACCGGCGGTACCTCGAAACCCCCGAAGCAGCGGCTCGGCGCCGCCGCCAACCTGCGGCTGGCGCTCGCGATGGCGCGGCAGTCCGGCGTCCGGGCGATGGTCGCGGTGGCCTTCGTCAACGGCGTCACCCAGCCGGTGCTCGTGCTGTTCCTCGTGCGGTCGGTACACATGGGGCCCTCACTGATCGGCACGCTGCTGGCGCTCGGCGCGGTCGGCGGCGTGACCGGCGGCCTGCTGGTCGGCCGGGCACAGAAGCGGCTCGGGTCGGGCCGGACCCTCGCCCTGGGCACCGCCGTCAGCCTGCTGTCGCTGGCCCTGCTGCCCTTCACCACCGCCGGTCCGAGCGCGATGGCCGGGCTGGTACTGCTGGAACTCGCGGGCAGCTTCGGGGGAACGCTGCTGGTCGCCACCGTCTTCGGGAGTCTGCAGGCCGCGGCGCCGAAGGACCGGATCGCCCAGGTGATGGCCATGGCGTTCGTGCTGTTGCAGGCCGCCAGCCTGATCGGGGTGCCGGTCGGCGGAGCGCTGGCCATCGCGTTCGGGACGCGGTGGGCGATGATCGCCGCCTTCGCGGTGATGGCCGCCGCGCTCGGCCCGCAACTCGTCCGCTGGGCCGTGACCCGGTGGGCACCGGACCCGCCGATCACCGTCTGACCGGCCCCCGGGCGCCGGGCCCTGACCACCGGCACCCGGACACCTGCCCCGAGTACCGGGCCAGGCCGCCCGCACACCGCGGCTCCCGCTCACCGGAGCCGCGGCGGCCGGGCGGCGCCACCGGCTCGGGACGGGCTCGCAACGAGGAAGGCGAAAGGTTCAGCGTGAATGCGCAACGGGTGAAGTCCGACCAGCCGGCCGGGACGGGACACGGGCGCGACGGCGCCCCCGCCCCCCGGGCCGGAACGCACGCCCCGGCCGGGAGCAGGTCGACTCATGTACCTGACCAAGACCACGGTTGACACTCCCGGCCCCGCGCCGCAGTCCGCGCGGGAGCTGCACCGGCACCTGCTGTGCAGCAGGGCGGGCACCGACTGCCTCCAGCACGCGCGGATCGAGGTCCATGAGGGCTTCGTGGTGTTCAACCTCTACGTGCAGGCCCGCGACCTGCTGGACGCGGCGCGGGTGGCCGTCCAGCTCTGCCGTCGGACCATGGCCGGCGCCGGCACCTGCCCCGGCTGGGCCGTCCGTTCGACGGAGGTGGGGCCCTGAGGGCGCCGGGCGAACGCGCCCTACTCCAGGTCGTCCGGAGTGATCCAGGCCCGTGAGACGGCCTGGGCCCCGGCCTGGAACCTGCTGCGCGCGCCGAGCCTGGTGTGCAGGTCCGACGCGACCCGACGGGCCGTGCGGACCGAGACGCCGAGCTGACGGGCGATCGCCTCGTCGGTCAGACCCGCCGCCAGCAGTCTGAGCACCTGCCGCTCCTGGCTCGACAGCCCGTCGTCGTCGCGACGGCGGGCCGCGCCGAGCACCGTCGCGGACCGCCACACCGAGTTGAACAGCGCGGTCAGTGCCGTGATGATCCCGACGCTGGAGATCACGACGGCCGCGGTGCCCTCCTGCTCGGCCGTGTCGAGCGGCACCACGGCCACCCGCCGGTCGACGATCAGCATCCGCAGGGGCAGCGACGCGGTGGTGCGCACCTCGCTGCCGAGCCCGCTGAGCCACTGGGCGTACTCCAGGGTCGGCCGGTGGTTGCGGACACTGTCCTGGTAGACGGTGCGCAGCCGCACCCCGCGGTCGATCGCCTCCGCGTCCAGCTCCCGGCTGGCGTTGATGTTCTCCTCGGACTGGGCGCCGCCCGGCATGAACGAGCTGGCCTCCCACTCGCAGCTGCGCGCGAGTTCGCTCAGCCGGTCGCGGATCGCCTCGATGCCGGACAGCCGCTCGATACCCGGCTCGGTCTCGACCGGCCGGCTCTCGGCACGCTCGGCCAGCAGGGTGGACAGCGCGGCGGTGCCCTCCTCGATCTGCTGGTGCCGGCGGGCCATCTCGGCCTGCTGGCGGGCCACCAGCGCGGAGAGTCCGATCTCCGGCCGGACGGCTCTCGGCGCGGGCCGGCCCGGGAACACCTGGAGCAGCGAGATACCGGTGAGCTCGTCGAGCGCGACCCGGATCTGGGCGTGGTCCACGTCGAGCCGGCGGGCCAGGACGTCGAGGCTCTCGTCCGGGTGCTGGAGCATCGCGAGATAGACGGACTCGGCGAGGCTGCTCAGCCCAAGGCCTTCGAACATTGACCACTCCCCCTGACTCGGCCCGGCGACTGACGTCGGCGCACAACTCCTGCCTGTTTTCGCCATGCACACACTGATCCGGCAATTGACGTTCACAGATTGGCACTTGACGTGGCCCCCCACAAGCGGGCCTGCGGAGTCCGGTCAGCGGCGCCGGCAGCGGTGTTCGGGCCGCCGGCGGGGCACCTCCCGAGCCGCGCCGGAGCAGGTATCGCCCGGCCAGCGTGGTCGCGCGGCCTCCGCGGGCGGCTCCGGTGCCGCCGGGGCCCGTGCTCGACACGGCGCGGCCGGGCGGGTGCCGTCCTCGCATTGGCAGGATCCTGCCGGACCCAGGCGCACGGCGGCGGCCCGGCGCAACCGGCCGCGCTCGCGCGCAGGCCCGCACCACCGGCGCACGGTCGCAGCACCGACGGGCGTGAGCACCGGAGCCGTGCGGGAGCCGTGCGGGAGCCGCCGGGACGGTCGGGACGGTGACGGCACCGGGGCGCGGGCGCCACCCGCCGGTCGGCGCCCTCCCGGGCCCCGGCGGGCGGCCCTACCGGGGCCCGGCCCCGCGCCGGGCGACGAGGTGGAAGAGGCGGGCGAGCCCGCGGTAGGGGTCGCGCAGTCCGGCCTGCCACTCCAGCTCGCACAGGTCCGCGAACTCCTCCGGCGACGGCTCACCGGACCGGTGGTCGGAGAAGACCCGCACGCCGAGCCACTCCACCGTCGGCGCCCCGAGCGCGGCCAGTCGCCGGCCCAGGTCCTGCGGGGTGTCCGGCCGGGTCGGCAGGTACTGGCCGCCCTGCTCGCTGGACTCCAGCAGGGTGGCCAGCGCGCCGCGCCAGTCGCCCTGCAGCCCGTCGCGCATCGCCTGGGAGTCCCGGTTGACGGTGAGCAGCGAGACCAGGCCGCCGGGCGCGGCCAGCCGCACCAGCGCGTCCAGCATCGGGTCCGGATCGGCGAGGTAGAGCAGGACGCTGTGGCAGCAGACGAGGTCGAATCCCGTCCCGACCAGCTCGGGGGCCTCCTCCCCGAGCCCCTGGACCAGGCGGACCCGGCGGCCGACCTCGGCGGGCTCCGCGGCGACGAGGTCGGCGGCGGCCCGGAGCAGCGTCTCGTCGTTGTCCACCACGGTCACCGAGTGCCCGGCCCGCGCCAGCAGGATCGCCTGCCGGCCGAAGCCGCCGCCGATGTCGACGACACGGCAGGGGCGCTGCGGCAGGTGCCGGGCCAGCGCGCGGGTGACGAGCTGGAACCGCACCTCGCCGCGGATGCCCCGGGCGTGGTCGAGGTAGGCGTGGGCCCGCTCCTGCGCGGAGTCCGTCCACATGTTCCGCTCCGGCCAGGTGGCGGGTTTCGTCATCGGCGTCGGGCCCTTCCTCAGTGCCGTCGTGGTGCCCGCGCTGCGCGACCTCGGCGGGCGGATCCCGGTGGGAGCCGGCTCGCAGCCAGTGTCCTGCTCCGGGCGGGCCGCTGTCGCGGGTCAGCCGGTGGCCGAAACCTGCACCGGCACGAACCGGCCCCCGTCGGCCGACCCGGCCGCTTCCGCCCGGCCGCGGCGCAGCGCCGCCGGCGGCAGCAACTGACCGCTTGTGGTCGGCGCCCCGGTCGGCTACCGCGCCGCGCGGGAGCCGCTGCCGGCGCCGGCGCCGGGGGTCGCACGGCGGGCGGTGACGGCGGGCGGTGACGGCGGGTCGCGACACGCGGTGACGCCACGTCACGTCACGGCGGGCGCCCGGACGGCCCGCCCCCGGTCAGGACTGCTGCGCCGCCAACGCACAGAGCTGGGCCCGGTTCGGCAGGCCGGTCTTGGCGATCAGGCTGGCAACGTGCTTCTCGACGGTGCGCGGCGAGATGTAGAGCCGGGCGGCGATGTCCTTGTTGCTGAGGCGGTCGGCCAGGAGCTGGAAGATCTCGTACTCGCGGACCGTCATGCCCTTGAGGCGCAACTGCGCCGGGATCCGGTTGCTGCCGGTGCGGTGTTGGCGGACGGGCGCACCGATCGCGCGGAGCAGGGTGCGGCAGGCGCCGACGACGGCGGTGGCGGACGTTTCGCGGAAGTGGTGCTCCGCCTCCCGCAGCCACCCCTCCGGGTCGCCCCAGCCGAGAGCGTGGGCCTCCTCGGCGATCAGCCGCTGCCCGAGGTGGCGGGCGGTCGGGTAGGGCGCGCCGGCCTCCTGGGCGAGCCGGGCCGCCCGGTCGGCCGCCTCGGGCTCCCCCTCCCGGCCGAGCAGCACGGCCTCGGCGAGCAGGACGAAGTGCCGGTTCCACCGCATGCGGCCGGCCGAGCTGGCGGCCACCCGGTCGAGGCGCTCGCGGTCGGCCCGGCCGTCGAGCAGGTCGAGGAGCAGACCGAGGCCGTGCCGGCCGCCGAGGTGGAAGGTGCTCGGGTTCTCGGTCTCCAGGGCCTGGAGGCCGGCCATGTCCCGGGCGGCCCGGTCGCGGTCCTCCTCCAGGAGGGCGCAGAACACCCGGGCCAGGCCGAGGGCCAGCGGCTCCTCGGGCGAGCCGCTGCCGCCCCAGCGGCCGAACTCGGTCAGCGCCTCCTCCATGGCGGCCCGGTCGCCCTGGTGGGCCGCCAGCACCGACCGGGTCATCAGCAGGTAGCGGGCCACCGGCGTCAGCCGCAGCCGTGCCGCCATGGTCAGCGCCTCGTCGCCCAGCGCGCGGGCCTCGGCGAACCGGCCGCGCAGGACGCCGTCCAGGGCGAGGATCCCGTCGAGGGTGTAGACGACGGTGACGGCGCCCAGGCGGCGGGCCTCGACGCGGGCCTCGTCCAGGGTGGCGGTGCTGCCGTCGGCCAGCCAGCGGCTGCCGCCGAGGCGGGTGAGCGCGTACATCCGCTGGAGCGGCAGGCTGTGCCGCTCGGCGGTGCTCATCGCCCGCTCCAGGTAGGTGATCGCCTCCGCCGGGTCGCGTTCGCGGGCGACGACGCCCAGCAGCTCCCAGGCCTGACAGGCGACCAGGGGCTGGTCGTGGCGCTCGGCGGTGTCGATCGCGGCGCGGGCCAGCCGTTCGGCCCGCTGGGTGCGGTCCTGGCCGGGCGTGTCGAGGCACAGGTAGGCCTCCACCACGTCGGTGAGGGCGGTGTGCGCCTCGTCCGGATCCGGTCCGAGCAGGGCGCGGGCGCGTTCGATCTGGTTGTTGCCGTCGGCCCAGCGGCCGGCCATGTAGGCGACCTGGGCGAGGCGGGTGTGCAGGGCCGCCAGCCGGGGGGCGCCCAGGCCGGCGCCGACGAGCTCCCGCAGGCTGCCGGCCAGGCTGAGCGCGCGGGTCAGCTCACCGGTCTCGGCGAGTGCGGGGAGCAGCGCCTCCAGGGCCTCGGCGCGGGCGGCGGAGTCGGTGCCCCCGGCCAGCAGGTGCTCGGCCCGGTCGAGCAGCGCCACCGCCGAGCCGACCGTGCCGTTGGCGAGGGCGCGGCGGCCGGCCTCGGTGAACAGCCGGCCGGCCCGGACCGGGTCACCCGCGTCGGCGCGCAGGGTCGCGGCCAGCGGGCACCAGTCGCCCCGCAGGTCGGGGTGGAGGGCCTCGATCGCGTCCGCGGCCTGGTGGGAGAGGGCGGCCCGGGCCGTCGGGGTGAGCTGGGCGAGCAGGGCCTCGGCGGTCAGCGGGTGCTGGAAGGCGTACCAGTCGGGGGCGGGTTCGTCGGCGGCGACCAGACGGGCCGTCACGCTGGCGTGCAGGTGGCTGAGCAGGCTCCGGTCGTCGACGCCGGTCATCAGCTGGAGCACGGACAGGGGGAAGCGCCGGCCGAGCACGGCGGCGGCGCAGAGCAGGGTCCGCCCCTGCGGGCCGAGTTCGTCGATGCGGTGGATGGCGCCTTCGAGGAGCGCCCTCGGCACGTTGCGGCGGAGGTTGCCGGCCACCCGCCAGGCGGCGTTCTCGCGGACCAGCGCGCCGCCGGTGACCGCGCCCTGGAGGAGTTCCTCGACCAGGAACGGGATGCCCGCGCTGTCCTCGCGGATCTGGGTCAGCACCTCGGCGGGCACCAGGCCGGGTTCGGTGTCCAGGCAGGAGGCGATCAGGTGGCCCACCTCGCCGCCGTCCAGCGGTGCCAGCCGGAAGACCGTTCCGCTGCGGCGCCGCCCGGCGGACTCGGCGAGCAGGAGGGCCTCGCCCGGCTCCGACCGGACGGTCGCCACCAGCATGACCGGCTGCTGTTCGAGGTTGTCGACCAGGTACTCGACGACGGCCAGTGTCTCGGTGTCGGCGTCGTGCAGGTCCTCCAGGACCAGCAGGCAGCCCTGGTCGCGGCCGGCGAAGGCGAGCAGCCGCAGGACGGCCTCGGCGAGCACCACCGTCGACCCCTGGTCCGGGGTGCCGGTGCCCCAGTCCGGTATGAGCCGGCCGAGCACCGGGCGGTACGGGCCGAGGCTCGCCTCGTCCGGTGACTCCCCGCCGCGCGAGAGCGGCATCAGCGCCTCGGTGAGCGGCCGGAGCGGCACCATCGGTCCGATGGTGCTGCTCCGGCCCCGCAGGACGCGGACTCCGGCGTCGACGGCCTCGCCGATCACCTCGGCCACCAGCCGCGACTTGCCGATGCCGCCCTCGCCGACCAGGAAAGTGGTACAGCCTTGCGACCGGCGGAGATCCCGCAGTGATTCGCCGAGTTTGGCGACTTCGGCATCACGGCCGATGAGATGGGCTGCCCGCACACGCATAGCCCCGGATAGTAGTCGCTATCTCCACGGAGCGTCGCGCTCCTGTTCGGACGGGCTCTGGCTGAGCGCAGGTCAGAAGGGCACCGACACGGTGGTGGTGATGGAGCCGAGGCCCACGACCACGCCGCTGCCGAGGTTCATTCCGGCCAGCGCACGGGTCCGGGCGCAGGCCCCGTTCCAGCGGACCAGCCGGATCTCGCCGGCCGGGTCGGGGATCGTCGCGGCCTGGTTGGCGGCCTCGCTACGGACAGCACCGGTGTGCAGGGAGTGGGACATGGGGGCTTTCCTTTCCATTCGGGAAGCGATGCGTGGTGATAAGTCGCGCGCTGTTCTCTGCCGTGCTCTGCCATGTGATTCGGTTTCAGGTACTACAGGTGTTTCAGGTGTTTCTGTTCTATTCGGTTGTATTCGGGGGGTCGGAGGGTGGGGGCCGGGGTTCAGGCGCGGTCGGCCCGCCCGCTGCCCGGAGCCGGGTCCAGCAGCAGGACGGCGGGCACGGTGTCGGCGAAGCCCAGCCGGAGCAGGGCGTAGCCGATACCGGACAGCCCGGTGAGCAGTCCGGGCGTCGGCACCTGCCCGGGCGTCCCGCAGCGGGGCCCCCAGTCGTGGAGCTGTCCGAGGACCATCCCGGCCCGGCCGGTCAGGCTGGTCCGCGCGCCGCCGTGGCCGCGCTCGGCGAGCGCCGCCAGCGCCTCCGCGGTGCCCAACTCGCCGTGGCAGAGGCTGAGGTCGGCCACCGGCGGCTGCCCGGTGAGCCGGCGGACGGCGTCCCCGAGCGGGCTGTCGGCCGGCTCGGCGGACAGGCCCGCGTCGGCCGCCGCCAGCACGGTGCCGGCCGTCCCGGAGCACCAGCCGGCGGTGCGCCGGTCGGTGGCCAGCGCGGCGGTCAGCCGGGCCCGGCCGGCGGCGGCGAACCGCTCGCCCTCCGGGCCGCCGGTGAACCGGGCGTGCCGGGCGAGCGCCCAGCCGACGCCGGCCTCCCCGAAGGCGAAGCCGGCCTGGTCCGGGGCCGCGCCGCCGGGCGCGCCGGGCGGCGGCAGGCGGAGCAGCCGTTCGGCGATCCGGTCCGCGAGTTCGGCGGCCTGCGCCAGCCCGCGCTCGCGGTGCACCGCGTGCAGGGCCGCGAGTGCGCCGGCCAGGCCGGTCGAGACGCCGACCGGGGCGTCCTCGTCGAGCGCCGCGACTGCCAGCGCGTCCAGCGCGACCGGCAGGCATGCGGCGAGACCGTCGTCGACCAGGCCGGCCAGCCGGGCCAGGGCGTAACAGAGGCCGCCCAGGCCCTCGAAGCCGCCGGGGCCCACGGCCCGGCCCAGCGCCGGGTCGGCGGCCATCGCGGCGACGAGTTCGGGCAGCGGGGCGACCGCCGCCCGGGCCAGCCCGGTGTGCCGGGCGGAGCCGGTGAGCGCCCCGAGCTGGGCCAGGAACAGGGCAACTCCGCTGTAGCCCTGGGCCAGCCCGGCGCCCATCGGGAGCACCGTCCAGTGCTCGTCGACGGCCTCCAGGCCGATCCAGTTGACCCGCCCGTGCCCCTCGACGGAACGGCCCGCGATCTCGTCGGCGATCCCGGAGGCGGCGGCGAGCAGCGCGGACGGCTCCGGGACGGCGGCGGGCGAGGGGCGGGTGCGGCCGCCCGACCGGTGCCGGGGGCCCGCGGCGTCCGGCCCGACGGTGGCCAGGGTGGCCGCGATGATCCACTCCTGGTCGTGGCGGTCGACGGTGTTCATGCCGTCGAGCTTCGCCCGGGCGGTCGCGAGGCCGGAGGTGTCCAGGACACCGGGCACCGGGCTGCCGTCCGAGGCGAACACCTCGGTCGCGCCGGGCCGGTGGAAGAAGACCGGGGTGTCGCCGTCCCACAGGTCGGCGATCTCGTACTCGATCAGGGCCTGCCGGGCCGGGTCGCCCTGCGACTCGGCCCAGAGCACCGCGAACAGGGCGTCGCGGTCGAGCCCGTCGCTGAGCAGCTGCGGGTGGGTGGCCTCCGCCAGCAGGGTGGCGTACAGCATCGTCGGGCGGATCACGAGCCGGCCGACGGCCTCCGCACCCGTGGCCAGCAGCCCGGCCGGGTCGGCCAGTTCCGCCCGGTGCCGGACGACGGCGTCGTACCCGGCGCGGAAGCCGGCCAGGGTCGCGGACAACCGGTCCGCGCCGCCGGCCCCCGGGACGGTGCCGTACGGCCGGTTCTGCGCGCCGGTGAACGGCGCCGGTCGGCGCACCAGGCGCATCTCGTCCGTACCGGCGGCCTCCCAGACCATCCGGGTGTTGGGGAACTCCCCGCCCGGTGCGGCGCCGAGGGCGGAGACGTCGACCGCGCCGAGCTCGCCCACCAGCAGTTGGGGCAGCAGGCAGGTGCGGTGCACCGAGGCGGCGTGCGCCGCGGCCGCCGGGTCCGGCAGGGTGGTGCCGCCCTCGCCCAGGACGGGGTGCAGCAGCGTCTCGACGTCGACGACCACCGGCTGGTCGCCGTGCGCCAGGAGGTTCTCGCAGTGCAGGTCCACGCCTTCGAGCGTGTAGGCCAGGGCGAGCAGCGCGCCCTGGCGCCGGTGGAACCGGTCGATCTCGGTCAGCGAGCGGCAGGCCCGGTGGTCGATGTACTCCAGCCAGCCGTAACCGTCGCCGGCCACCCAGCGCGGGGTGCGCAGCCCCAGGCCCGGCGCCTTGGCGTCCAGCCAGCCGGCCATCTCGTCCAGCAGCGCGTGCTGGCCGATCGGCCGGGGCTTGTAGACCACGCCGGCGCCGCCGGCCAGCCGCAGCACCGCCACCGACCGGCCCTGCTGGTGGAAGTCCCCGTGACCCAACTCGACGGCGGTCAGCGGGCCCTGGTCGCGCCCGCCGAACAGCTCCGCGGTGAGCGCGGGCCGGTCGGCGGCGAGCCGGGTCAGCAGCTCCGCGCCGGACCGCGCGGTGTTGCGGCACATCCCGGCCAGCAGCCGGGCGAGCACCGGGTAGCGGGTGAAGAGCCCGGTCAGCCCGGCCCGGGTGCCCGTCCGGGCGGCGAAGTCGGCGAACCGGGCGGCGCCGGTGGCGCCGGCCAGGCGGCCCTCGGCCCGGGCGGCGGAGAGTTCCACCACCAGCGTCCGGGCCGCGTCACCGGCGAGGCGCTCCGCCAGGTTGCGAGCGTACTCGGAGACGAACACCGCCACGTCGCCCGGCTCGGCGCCGCCCGCCCGGGCCTGCTCCGTCAGCTCGTCGACGGCGGCCGTCACCAGCGGGCGGAGCAGCGGTGCGAACACCATCGCCCCCTCGGCCGCTTCGGCGGGGACGCCGCCGGGCAGCTCCGGCGCCGCGGCGACGGCCTGCTCCGCGAACTCCGCCCACGACGGCTTGGCCAGCCGGCCGGCCAGCCGCTCCGGTGCCTCGGTGGCGAGCGCCGCGGCCTGTCCGGCGTCGACGCCCAGCCGGGCCAGCCGGACGGACTCGCAGGCCCGCTCGACCGGCGAGCGGGTGCGGGCCCCGGCCGTCGGGCCCGCCGTCGCCGTCGCCGGCGGGTGCGGGGCCGACAGCCGTTCGCGCAGCGTCGCCGCCGGCGCCCACCAGGAGGGCACCGGCCCGGAGGTGTGGGGGGCGGTGGTTGTGGTCACGTCCGCCACCCTTCCAGCGGCACGACCCCTCCGTACAGGGGAGCACCACCCGTAGATTTCGTCGCGGACTACCCAGACGCCGTACCCACACTGCCCCACCTTTGCGGGAGCGGGTGGTCCGACGGGTGGCGGAGGTCGGCCACGAGGGCCGCCGCAGGGGCGCGGAGCTGGGGCGCAGCGGGCTCCGGGGTGCCCGGGAGCACTGGCCGGATCCGGCCACGCCGCGGGCGGGGGCCGTGGCACGACCGGGTACCGCCCTCCGCGGCGGGGAAAGCGGGTGATCGCGCCCCATGCGGCGCCGCACACCGGACCCGAAGACTCCTCACCGAGAGGTTCACCCCCACGCTGACCGAGGAGTGCACATGGGCAACCCCCTGCCGCTTTGCGTCGTGGCCCTGGACCCGGTGCTCGAAGCCGGCGCCGTCAGCGCCCTGTCCGGTAACCCGGACATCGCCCTGGTCCAGCCCGAGGAGAAGGCCGACGTCGCCGTCGTCCTGGTCGACCGGGTGGACCGCCAGGAACTCGACCTGGTGACCGCGACGCGTACCGGCCCGCACCGGCCCGCCATCGTCGTGATCGCCGCCGACCTGTCCCCGGCCGAGGCCGCGGACGCCATCAACGCCGGGGCCCGCGGCCTGCTGCGCCGGCGCGAGGTCAACGCCGACCGCCTGGCGCGGACCGTGCTCACGGTGGCCGGCGGCGACTGCACGGTGCCGCCCGACCTGATCGACGGACTCCTCGACCACGGTACGGAGCTCGATCCGCACCCCGGCGCCCGGGGCCACGGGCCCGGCTGGGGCCTGGACGAACGCGAGCGCGCCGTCCTGCGGCTGGTGGCCGACGGCCACGAGACCGACGAGATCGCCCGGGCGCTCTGCTACTCCGCACGGACCGTCACCACGGTGGTCCGCGACATCACCCAGCGGTTCCGGCTCCGCAACCGCGCCCATGCGGTGGCCTACGCGCTCCGGGCAGGTCTGCTGTGAGCGCCCTCGCCCTCGGGACCAGGCCCGAGACCGGGAGACGGCCGGGCGGACTGCGTGTCCACCTCGGTCCGGCCGGCGGACCGGCCCGCGAAGCGGTGGCCGCCAACCTGCGCCGGGCCGGCATCGAACTCGCGGCCGCCCGGTCCGACGCCACCGTCCGGGTGGCCGCCGGACCGACCCCCGGCGCCGCGCTCGACGGCTGGCCGGAACCCGACGGCGGCCCGCTGCTGCTGGTCGCCGACACCTTCACGGCCGCCGGGGTCCGGCGGGCCGTCCGGGCCGGGGCGGTGGCCATGCTGCAGTCCACCGAGGCCACCCCGGAACGCCTGCTCACCGCCGTCCGCTGCGCCCGGCACGGCGAGGGGCGGATGCCCTACGGAGTCCTGGTCGGCCTGCTCGGCCCGGCGCAGGACGGCGGCCCGGCCCCACGCCGCCCCGCTCCCGACTCACCGCTGACGGCTCGGCAGACCGCCGTACTCGGCCTGGTCGCCGAGGGGCACGGCAACGCGGCCATCGCCCGCGAACTCTCCTGCTCCGAGCACACCGTGAAGAACGTCATCTACGACCTGATGGCCCGGCTCCAGGTCCGCAACCGGGCGCACGCGGTGGCCCACGCCGTCCGCACCGGGCTGATCTGACCCGGCGCCGCCGCCGTCGGCCGCCCCGACGGCGCCGCGCAGGCCCCACGGCGCCCCGCAGGCCCCACGGCGTCGCCGCAGGCCCCACGGCGTCGCCGCGGCCCGCCGCCGACCAGAGACATTGACGCAGCAAAAGCGGCGCCCCGCGCTGCCGCTCCTTCCCTACTCCCCCGCCGCACCCGACCGGCAAGCTCCGGTTGTGCCCCGACCACCCGGGGCGCGCGACGGATCGACTACCCCTTGGAGGTGAGCCGGTGGACCGCGGTGACGTCCGGACGACATCCTTCTCGCAGCAGCGGCTGTGGTTCCTCGACCAGCTGCGGCCCGGTACGGCGGATCATCTGCTGCCGCTGGCCCTGCGCCTGCGCGGCGGCCTCGACGCCGCCGCCCTCGCCGCCGCGCTGGCCGCCGTGGTCGAGCGGCACGAGGTGCTGCGCACCTGGTACACGGCCGCCGACGGCGAACCGGTGACCCGGGTGGCGCCCTCCGTCGAGGTCCCGCTGGAGACCGTCGAGGCGCCCGCCCCCGGCGAGGCCGGCATCGCCGCGGTGCTCGACCGGGTGCTGGGCCGGCCGATCGACCTGTCGACCGCGCCGCCGCTGCGCGCCACCCTGGCCCGGCTGGCGGCCGACGACCACCTCCTGGTCGTGGTGGTGCACCACATCGCCTTCGACTTCTCCTCCTGGAACGTCTTCACCCGCGACCTGGCGGCGGCCTACCGCGCGGCGACCACCGGCGGCCCCGACGGCCTGCCGGACCTCCCGTCGCAGTACGCCGACGTCGCGGCCCGCCAGCAGGAGCGGAGCACCGGCCCCCGGCTCGCCCGCCAACTCGGCTACTGGCGCTCCCGGCTGGCCGGCCTGCCGCCCCTGGAGCTGCCCACCGACCGCGCCCGGCCCGCCGAGTGGGACGGCGCCGCCGCGGTGGCCCGGTTCACCCTCCCGGCCGACCTGGTGGCGCAGGCCGACCGGCTGGCCCGGTCCCGGCGGGCCACCCGCTTCATGGTGCTGCTGGCGGCCTTCCAGGCCCAACTCGGCCGGTACAGCGGGCAACGCGACTTCGCCGTCGGCACCCCGGTCGCCGGCCGGGGCCAGGCCGCCACCCGGGAGCTCATCGGCCCCTTCGTCAACACCGTGGTGCTGCGCGCCGACCTGTCCGGCCGGCCGAGCTTCGGCGAGTTGGTGGACCGGGTCCGGAGCAGCTCCCTCGCCGACCTCTCGCACGCCGAGACGCCGTTCGAACGCGTCGTCACCGAGCTGTCCCCGGACCGCGACCTCAGCCGCAACCCGCTCTTCCAGGTCTCCTTCCTGACCCTCGACGCCCAGGCCGAGCCGCCCGCCCTGCCCGGTCTGGACGTCGAACTGGTGACCACCCCGGTCGCCGGCACGCCGTTCGACCTGGCGCTGGACCTGCTCGGCCGCCCCGACGGCAGCCTGGGCCTGCGCCTGCAGTACGCCACCGCACTGTTCGCCCCGGAGACGGCGGCCCGGCTGACCGAGGACTACGTCCGGCTGCTGCGCGCCGTGCTGGCCGCGCCGGACGAGCCGCTGGCGCTCGCCACCGCGCAGATCGCACCGCTGCCCTCCGGCGAGCGCCGCCGCCGGCTCGCGCTGGGCCTCGGCGCCGCTCGCTCCGTGCCCTCCCCCACCGTCACCGACCTCTTCGAGCAGCAGGCGCGCCGTACCCCGGACGCCCCCGCCGTCCGGTCCTCGGACGGCGAGCTGAGCTACGCCGAACTCGACGCCCGGGCCGACCGGCTGGCGCACCGGCTGCGCCGCCTCGGCGTCGACCGCGGGGTACGGGTCGGCGTCCTGCTGGAGCGCGGCACCGGGCTGCTCACCGCCCTGCTCGCCGTCCTCAAGGCGGGCGGCGGCTACGTCCCGCTCGACCCGATGCACCCGGTGAAGCGGATCGGCTACCTGGTCGAGGACACCGGGGCCGCGGTGGTGGTCACCTCCGGGCCGCTGGCCGAACGGGTGGCGGACACCGCGGCGACGACCCTGCTGCTCGACGGCGACGAACCGACAGGCACGAACGCCGGCACCAACGCCGGCGAACCGGCCGGCGAACCGGCCCGGCTCGACCGGACCACCGGCCAGGGCGACCTCGCCTACGTCTTCCACACCTCCGGCTCGACCGGCATGCCCAAGGGCGTGCAGATCCCGCACCGGGCGCTGACCAACTTCCTCCACTCGATGGCCGCCCGGCTGGAGCTGCCGCCCGGCGCCACCGTCCTCGGGGTGACCACCGCCTCCTTCGACCCCTCGATGCTGGAGCTGTGCCTGCCGCTGCTGACCGGCGCCCGGCTGGTCCTGGCCGACACCGAACAGGCCCGCGACCCGGAGCGCCTGATCCGCCTGATCGGCGAGGCCCGCCCGCAGGTGCTCCAGGCCACCCCCTCGATGCTGCGGATGCTGACCGACACCGGCTGGACGCCCGGCCCCGACCTCACCGTGCTCTCCGGCGGCGAGAAGCTGCACACCGAACTGGCCGCGACGCTCGCCGCCGGCGGCGCCCCGGTGTGGGACCTCTACGGCCCGACCGAGGCCACCATCTGGACCAGCGTGGCCCGCCACGGCGCCGACGGGCAGGTGCTGACCTGGGCCGCGGTGGACAACACCACCGTCCGGGTGCTCGACGACCGGCTGGAGCCGGTGGCCGAGGGCGGCACCGGGCAGGTCTGCATCGGCGGCGACGGGCTCGCCTGGGGCTACCGGGGACGGCCCGGCCAGACCGCCGGCGCCTTCCTCCCCGACCCGCACGCCACCACACCCGGCGGCCGGCTCTACACCACCGGCGACCTCGGCCGGCTCCGCCCGGACGGCTCGCTCGAAATCCTCGGCCGCAGCGACCACCAGGTGAAGATCCGCGGTCACCGGATCGAACCGGGCGAGATCGAGGCCGCACTGCTCGCCCTGGACGGCGTGCGCTCCGCCGTCGTCCACCCGACCCCGGACGGCGCCGGCGGCCGGCAGCTCACCGCGTACCTGGTCGCGGAGGACGCCGACCGGCCGCCCACGCCCGAGGGCCTGCGCGCCGCGCTGCTCGACTCGCTGCCGCACCACCTCGTCCCGGCCGCGTTCGTCCTGCTGGACGCGATCCCGACCGCGGTCAGCGGCAAGGTCGACCGGCACGCGCTGCCGGTGCCGGAGCCCCGCACGGCCGCCCCGGCCACCGCCGCCCCGCGCACCCCGCAGGAGCGGGCCGTGGCCGCGGTCTGGGAGGAGGTCCTCGGCGCCACCGGGATCGGCGCCCACGACGACTTCTTCCGGCTCGGCGGGCACTCGCTGCTCGCCACCCGGGTGTCCGTCCGGCTGCGGGCCGCCCTCGGCGTGGACGTGCCGGTGCGGGCGCTCTTCGACCACCCCACCGTCGCCGCCCTCGCCGCGGCCCTGGACGCCTACCCGCGGCTGACCGCGGCCGGCCCGCTGCCCCGGCTGACCGCCCGCCCGCGCGGCGACCGCGCGCCCGCCGGCCGCTGACCGGCCCGAACCCTCCTCCCCCAGCCCGCCTCGCCCTCCACGCCCTCCTCGCCCCAAGGAAGCGCCATGACCACCGCCACCACCACCGACACCTCCGTCTTCGAGAAGCTCGAATCCGAGGTGCGGATGTACTGCCGCACCTTCCCCGTGGTGTTCGAGCGTGCCAAGGGCGCGCTGCTGCACACCGACGACGGCCGGGCCTTCATCGACTTCTTCTGCGGCGCCGGCAGCCTCAACTACGGGCACAACAACGACGCGGTCAAGCAGCGCGTGCTGGACTACCTCGCCGCCGACGGCGTGATGCACGGCCTGGACATGCACACCGTCGCCAAGCGCGAGTTCCTCACCCGGTTCAACGAGGTCGTCCTGCAGCCGCGCGGGCTCGACTTCAAGGTGCAGTTCACCGGCCCGACCGGCACCGACGCGGTGGAGGCCGCCCTCAAGCTGGCCCGCCGGGCCACCGGCCGCACCGGGCTGACCGCCTTCACCGGCGGCTACCACGGCATGTCGCGCGGCTCGCTGGAGATCACCGGCAGCCGCCGCGCCCGCCGGGCCGGCGGGGTCGCCGGCGGCGACGTGACCTTCGTGCCCTTCGAGGACGGCCCGCTCGGCCCGTTCGACTCGATCGACCTGATCGAGCGGCTCTGGGCCGACCCGTCCTCCGGCACCGAGCCGCCGGCGGCGGTCGTCGTCGAGCCGGTGCAGATGGAGGGCGGCGTCTACCCGGCCGGCCGGGAGTGGCTGCGCCGCCTGCGCGCGGTCACCGAGCGGTACGGCGTGCTGCTGGTCCTGGACGAGATCCAGTCCGGCTGCGGCCGCACCGGCACCTTCTTCGGCTTCGAGGACGCCGGGATCGTGCCGGACATCGTCACCGTCTCCAAGTCGCTCAGCGGCTACGGGCTGCCGCTCTCGCTCACGCTGTTCCGCCGCGAGCTCGACCTGTGGCAGCCCGGCGAGCACACCGGCACCTTCCGCGGCAACCAGCTGGCCTTCGTCGCGGCCACCGCCGCGTGCGAACTCTGGCAGCAGGACGCCTTCCTGACCGGCCTGCGGCAGAACTCGGCCCGGCTCGACCGGTTCCGGGCGGACCTCGCCGCGCTCGACCCCGAGCTCGTGCTGCGCGGCCGCGGCATGGTACTGGGCATCGACACCGCCCGGGCCGGCGGCCCCGACCGGGCCGAGCGCGTCCAGCGGTACGCCTTCGACCACGGCCTGATCGTCGAGCGCTGCGGCCGGTACGACGAGGTCCTCAAGGTGATGCCCCCGCTGACCATCGGGCCCGAGCTGCTCGACGAGGGCCTCGGCATCCTGCACGACGCCCTGCGCGCGGGCTGACGGCCCACCGCCTGTCACCCGGCGCCTGGCGCCCGGAACCCGCCGCCTGTCACCCGCCACCCGCCCGGCACCCGCCTGAAACCCGCCTGGCTCCCGCCGCCCGAGGAGGAACCCCCCGATGCCCCGCCCGCCCCGCCGCCACCTGGTCTCCGTCGACGACCTCACCGACCGCGAACTGCGCTGGATCGCGCACCGCGGCGCCCAGTACGCCGCCGGGGAGTGCGAGAGCGCCCGGCCGCTCGCCGACGCCGTCGTCGGCGTGCTGTTCCGCAAGACGTCCACCCGCACCAGGACGGCGTTCTCCGCGGGCGCGCTCCGGCTCGGCGCGAAGCTGATCACCTACGGTCCCGACGACCTCCAGGAGAACACCGGCGAGACCGCCGAGGACACCGGCGACGTCCTCTCCCGGATGCTCGACGTGCTGGTGGCGCGCACCGCGGGCAGCACCGAGGAGCTCCGCGCCTACGCCGCCCAGCAGCGGATGGCCGTCGTCAACGCGATGAGCGCCGCCGAGCACCCCACCCAGGCGCTCACCGACCTCACCACCATGCTCGGCCGGTTCGGGCGGATCGAGGGGCTGAGCGTGCTGTACGCCGGCGAGGGCAACAACACCGCCTCGGCACTCGCCCTCGCACTGGCCCGCTTCCCCGGCACCGAGCTGCACCTGCGGACCCCGGCCGGCTACGGGCTCGACCCGGCCTACCTCGACCGCGCCCGCACCCTCGCCAAGGAGTCCGGCGCCCTGGTCGAGGAGCGGCACGACATGGCCGACCTGCCGGAGGCCGACGTCGTCTACACCACCCGCTGGCAGACCACCGGCACGGCCAAGGCCGACCCCGACTGGCGGCGCTCCTTCGAGCCGTTCCGGGTGGACGCCTCCGTGCTCGCCGCCTGCCCCGGCGCGGTCTTCATGCACGACCTGCCGGCGCACCGCGGCGACGAGGTGACCGCCGACGTGCTGGACGGCCCCGCGAGCATCGCGTTCCAGCAGGCCGAGAACAAGTACCACAGCGCCCGCGCGGTCCTGGAGTGGTGCCTCGGCGGCATCCCGGCCGAACAGGCCTGACGACCGCACAAGCCTGACGGCCGAACCGGCCCGACGGTCGAACAAGCCTGACGGCCCCACCGGCCTGACGGTCGGCCGGCCACCGGCGGACGACCCGGCGCACGTTTTCCCAGGGAGGTAGCTCAGCAATGTCCGACACCATACGAATGCCCGGCGGTGGGTGGCGCCTGTGGCCGCACTTCGCGCTCCGCGGACCGGGCTTCCCCGCCGCCGGGGTGCTCCGGCTGGCGCCGGAGGGCCTGGCCGCGGCCGCCGACAAGTTCACCCCCGGGGAGACCCCGGCCGCGGCGGACTGGGAGGCGTTCGAGGAGACCTTCACCGCCGCCGCCGTGCAGACCGCGCGGGACCTCCAGGAGATCGCCGCCTCGGCGCCGTTCCGGGCCGCGGTGGCCTGGCAGAACCGCGCGGTGCTCGGCACCGGCATCAAGTCGTTCCTCGACTGGACGCCGTCCGCCGAAGGCCGCACCAGCATGCCGCGCCAGCGCGAGGAGCTCGTCGCCCACTACTGGCAGCGGTTCTGTGTCAAGAACGACACCATCGGCTTCTTCGGCCCGGTCGGCTGGGGCACCTTCGACACCGCCCGGCGCGGCGTCGAGGTCCACCCCGGCACCGGCCTGGTCGCCGACTCCCGGGTGTACTTCTCCAGTTGGTCCATGGACGCGCTGGCGAAGGCGATCGACCGCGACCCCCGGGTCCGCGCCTGGACGCCGCCCCGGCCGGTGCCGTTCGTCCGGGCCGCCGAGGGCACGGTGCACCTGCCCGGCCGCCCGCCGCAGCCGGCCGCCGAGCCCGCGCTCACCCTCTTCCGGCTCTGCGACGGCCGCCGGACCCCGGCCGAGATCGCCGGGCTGGCCGCCCGGGAGCTGGGCCGGCCGCTGCCCGCCGAGGAGGTCACCGCCGCCCTGGAGTGGCTGGCCGCCCGCCGGCTGGTGCTGTGGAAGCTCGACGTACCCGCCGGCACCTACCCCGAGCAGGAACTTCGGGCCATGCTGGAGCGCATCGGCGACGCCGACGTGCGCGAACCCGCGCTGGCCCGGCTGGCCGTGCTCGAACAGGGCCGCGACCGGGTGCAGCGGGCCGGCACCGACCCCGAGGAGCTGACCGCCGCCCTCGCCGCGCTGGAGGCCGACTTCGCCCGGATCACCGAGGTCGCGGCGGTCCGCGAGAAGGGCGCCCGGACGGCGCCCAACCGCGCCCTGGTCTACTCCGACACCCGCCGGTCCGCCACCGCGACCGTGGGCACCGCCGTCCTGGAGCAGCTCGCCCCGCTGGAGCTGTGCATGACCGCCGCCCGCTGGCTGACCAACCGGTACGCCGAGTCCGTCGGCGCGCGCATCCACGCCGCCTACCTCGCCCTGCGCGAGCGCGGCGGCGGCGGCCCGGTCGACCTCGGCTCGCTCTGGTTCGCCTGCCTGCCCGCCCCGCACCCGGAGTCGATCGCCGACGCCGACCGGATCCAGGCCGACCTGCGCGAGCGCTGGCGGCGGATCATCGACGCGCCGGCCGGCGCCCGGCGGGTCACCCTCGCCTCGGCCGACATCGCCGAGCAGGTCCACGAGGCGTTCCCGGACGAGGGCCGGGGCTGGTCGCTCAGCCGGTACATCAGCCCCGACCTGATGATCATCGCCGAGGACCTGGGCGCCGTCGAACGCGGCGAGTTCGAGCTCGTCATCGGCGAGCTGCACGTCGCGATGAACACCCTCGGCCAGTCCCTCTTCGTCCACCAGCACCCCGACCGCGAGCAGCTGCTCGACGAGACCACCCGCGACTTCCCCGGCCCGCGACTGCTCCCCATGCTGCCCAAGGAGCTGCCGCTCAAGTGGTCCGCCCGCAGCAGGCAGGCGCTCTCCCGGCCGCAGGACCACTACGTCGCCCTCTCCGACCACACCGCCGACCCGCACCGCCCGCGCACCGTCCGCTCCGGCGACGTCCTGGTCGAGGAGCGCGACGGCCGGCTGGCGGCGGTGCTGCCCGACGGCTCGGCCTTCGAACTGCTCGACGTCTTCTGCCACGCGCTCACCAACCGCGTGATGGACCGCTTCAGTCTGCGGTCCGACGGCGACCACTCGCCGCGGATCACCATCGACTCCACCGTGGTGGCCCGGGAGACCTGGCGGTTCGCCGGCGCCGCCCTGGACTTCGCGGACGAGAAGACCGAGGCCCGCCGGTTCGTCCGGGCCCGGCACTGGCGGGACGCCCACGAGCTGCCCCGGTTCGTCTTCGTGGTCTCGCCGACCGAACCGCGGCCGTTCTTCGTCGACTTCGACAGCCCCGTCTACGTCACCATCCTCGCCAAGGCCGCCCGCCGACTGGCCCGCAAGGACCCGGACGCCCGGCTGACCATCAGCGAGATGCTCCCCACCCCCGAACAGGCCTGGCTCACCGACGACCAGGGCCGCCGCTACACGTCCGAACTGCGCCTCGTCGCCGTCGACCTGACGACCGGGACGGAGGAGCCGGCATGAGCACCCCCACCGGGGACACCTTCGTCGACGCCATCCGCGCCCACGCCGACCGCGCGCCGCACTCACCCGCCCTGCTGACCGCCGACGGCCCGGTCGGCTACGGCGAACTCGCCGCCCGGATCGACCGGCTCGCCGCCCACCTCGCCGCCCACGGCCTCGGACCGGAACGGGTCTGCGCGCTGGCACTGCCCCCCGGCACCGACGCCGTGGTCGCGACCGCCGCGGTCGTCCGGACCGGCGGCGCGTTCCTCGCCCTGGACACCGAACTGCCCGACGGTCGGCTCGCCGCCCTGGCCGCCGGCGGCGGCGCGGCGCACCTGCTCACCACCGCGGCCCTGGCCGAGCGCGTCGCCCCGCTCGTCGACGCGCCCGCCCTCCTGCTCGACCGGCTGCCCGCCGAAGCACCGCCGGCCCCCACACACCCCGCCCCGCACCCGCGCTCGCTCGCCTACGTCAGCCACACCTCCGGCTCGACCGGCGCACCCAACCCCGTCCTGATCGAACACCGCGGCCTGAACGCCTACCTGCGCGCCGTCGCCCGCGACAACGACCTCGGCCCAGGCACCGTGACCCTCCAACTCGCCCCACCCGGGTACGACGCGTCCATCCGGGACACCTTCGCACCGCTCGCCGCCGGCGGCTGCGTCGTCCTGGTCGAACGCTCGCGCCTGCTGCGCGCCGACGCCTTCGCCGACACCGTCGCCGAGTACGGCGTCGACACCGTCCTCAGCACCACCCCCTCCTTCCTCACCTTCCTCTCCCAGCACCCCCGCGCCGCGGCACGGCTGCGCACCCTGCGCCTGCTCTGCTCCAGCGGCGAGTCGCTGCGCCCCTTCCTCGCCGCCGGCGGCCGCGCCCTGATCGGCGGCCGCCTGGTCAACCAGTACGGGCCCACCGAGTGCACCATGACCTCCACCCGGTACGAGGTGCCCGCCGAACCGGACACCTCCACCGACACCGTCGGAACCCCGATCGAGGGCACCGTCGTCCGGCTGCTCGACCCGCGGGGGCGTGACGTCCCGGCCGGACAGGTCGGCGAGGTGCACATCGGCGGGGCCGGAGTGGCCCGCGGCTACGGCGGACTGCCCGGCCTGACGGCCGACCGCTTCCCGCCCGACCCGTACGGCCCGCCCGGCACCCGGCTCTACCGGACCGGCGACCTCGCCCGGCGCAGCGCCGACGGGACCCTCGACTACCTCGGCCGGGCGGACCGCCAGATCAAGGTCCGCGGCCACCGGGTCGACCCGGCCGAGATCGAGGGCGCCCTGCTCAGCCACCCCGACGTCACCGGCGCCGTGGTGACCGCCGAGACCGACGACCGGGGCCGGACCTGGCTCGACGCCCACGTCACCGGCCCGCTCGACGGCACCACCGACGCCCGGCTGCGGGCCCACCTCGCACGGACCCTGCCGCCGCACATGATGCCCAGGCGATTCACCCGGCTGGAGCGGCTCCCCGTGACGCACAGCGGCAAGGCCGACCGACGCGCCCTGCGCGCGCCCGTGCCGGAGGCCGTCGCGTGAGCGCCGCCGACACCCGCCTCGCGACCGCCACGGGCACCCCCGTCGGGCCGGCCGACGTCCTGGCCGCCGCCGAGCGGATCGCCCCGCACGTGCGGCACACCCCGCTGCTGCGCTGCGACAGCCTGCCCGGGCTGCCGGGACTGCCGGGGCCATCGGATCCACCCGGCCTGCTCGTCAAGGCCGAACACCTGCAGCACAGCGGGTCGTTCAAGCTGCGCGGCGCGGCCAACGCGATGCTCGCCCTCGGCGCCGACGAGGTCGTCGCCGGCTCCTCCGGCAACCACGGCATCGCGGTGGCCACCCTCGGCCGCACCCTCGGCATCCGGGTCACCGTGGTGATGGCGGCCGGCGCCGCCGAGTCCAAGGAGCTGGCGATCCGGGCGCTCGGCGGCCGGGTCCTGCGGGTGCCCGGCGGGGTCGCCGAACGCGACCGGTACGCCAAGGAGTTCGCCGCCCGCACCGGGTCGGCGCTGGTGCCCTCCTCCGACCACCCGCTGGTGATCGCCGGACAGGGCACCGTCGGCCTGGAGGTGTTCCGGGACGCCCCCGAGCTCGACGCGATCTTCGTCCCGGTCGGCGGCGGCGGCCTGCTGGCCGGCGTCTGCCTCGCGGCCGCGCACCTGCCGAGGCCGGTCCGCGTCATCGGCGTGGAACCCGAACGGACCCGGCGCTACGCCCGCTCGGTCGCCGCCGGCCGGCCGGTCGAACTCCCGCCCAGCGACACGGTCGCGGACGGGCTGCGCGGCCAGCGGCCCGGCGAACTGATCCTCCCGATCGTCCGGCACCGGGTCGACGAGCTGATCGGTGTCGACGACGCGGCGGTCCTGCGTGCGATGGACCTGCTGCACCGCGCCGGCATCGCGGCCGAACCCAGCGGCGCCGCGGCCCTCGCCGGGGCGCTGCGGTCCGGCACGCTGCGGTCCGGTACGCCGGGCCGGAGCGCGGTCGTCGTCTCCGGCGGCAACTCCGCCGCCGTCCTGGCCGCTGCCACGGCGGCGGCGCGCTGAGCGCCCCCTCCCCTTCTCCTTTCTCCGCACACCCCACCCCTTCGGAAGGACCGACCATGACCACCATCGACACCGCCGAACTCGCCGGGCAGATCGCCGGCTTCTACCGCGAGACGCTCGGCGACGACAGCCTCGACACCGACAGTGACTTCTTCGAGGCCGGCGGGGACTCGCTCGCCGCCTTCCAGATCGTCGACCGGCTCCAGGAGCTGGTCGGTGCCGAGATCGCCGTCGCCCTGGTCTTCACCTACCCGTCCCCCGCGGAGCTCGCGGAGGTCGTCGTCGACGACCTGTCCCTCGCTTCCGCGTCGGCCTAGGGGGCACCGGAATGCACGAGGAATCCGTCTCCCTGAGCGGCCGCTGGCGGCTGTGGGACCAGGTCACGGTGCGCGGCCCGGGGTTCCCGGCCGATGGGGTGCTCCGGCTGGCGCCGGAGGGTCTGGCCGCGGCCGCGGACAAGTTCGGGGCCCGGGACAAGCTCTCCGGAGCCGCCTGGCAGGACTTCGAGGAGGAGTTCACGCAGGCCGCCGCCCTGACCGCCGCGCGCGTGCAGGAGATCGCCGCCGACGGGTCGTTCCGTGCGGCGGTCGCCTGGCAGAACCGCGGGGTGCTCGACTCGGCGATCCGGCCGTTCCTCAACTGGTCGCCCGCGACCGAGAGCCGGACGTTCAAGCAGCGCCAGCGCGAGGAGCTCGTCGCGCACTACTGGCAGCGGTTCTGCGTCAAGAACGACACCATCGGCTTCTTCGGCCCGGTCGGCTGGGGCACCATCGACACCACCCTGCCCGGCATCACCGTCGACCCGGGCAGCGGGCTGATCGCCTCCTCGGAGGTCTTCTGGTCCAGCTGGTCGATGGACGCGCTGGCCCGCGAGATCGGCGCCGACCCGGCGGTGCGCGCCTGGACCGCGCCCCGCCGAGTGCCGTTCGTCCGGCTGGAGGAGGGCGCGGTGCGCGTCCCCGGCCGCCCGCCGCGCCCGGTGGAGCCGGAGACGCTGCGGGTACTGCGGCTCTGCGACGGCACCCGCTCCGCCCACGCCGTCCAGCAGGAGATCGGCCCGCAGACCGACGTGCCCGCCCTCCTCGACGAACTCGTCCGGCTGCGCTGGATCACCTGGCAACTCGACGTCCCCGCCGACATCCGCCCCGACCGCCGGCTCCGGGCCTGCCTGGAGCGGATCGGTGAGCCGGCCGTGCGCGCCGCCGCCCTCGCCCGGCTCGACGAGCTGGAGCGCGCCGGCGAGGCCGTCCGGGCCGCGGCCGACGACCCCGAGCGCCTGGTGGCCGCCCTCACCGAGGTCGAGCAGACCTTCCAACGGGTGACCGACGCGGCCGCCAAACGCGAGAAGAGCGGCTCCACGGCGCCCGGTCGCGCCGTGGTCTACCAGGACTGCCGGCGGGCGGCCCGGGTGACGCTCGGCAGCGACGTCCTGGCGGCGCTCGCCCCGCTCGACCTGCTGATGGACGGCGCCGCCTGGCTCGCCGCCGCCCTGGCCGCCCGGGTGACCGGCCGCGTCACCGAGGTGTACGAGAAGCTGCGCGCCGGCACCGACCCCGACCGCCCGGTGGACCTCGCCACCTTCTGGTTCGCCTGCATGCCCGTCCTGCACGGCGCCGCGGGGGCCGACGCCGCCGAGCTCCAGGCCGAGTTCGAGCGCCGCTGGCAGCGGATCCTCCCGGCCTCGGACGGCGTGCGCCGGGTCACCGTCGCGGGCACGGACCTCGCCGACCGGGTGGCGCAGGCCTTCGGGCCGGCCACCGCCGCGGGCTGGACCGCGGCACGGTACATCAGCCCGGACATGATGATCGCGGCGGAGGACACCGCCGCCATCGAGCGCGGCGAGTTCGAACTCGCCCTGGGCGAACTGCACCTGGCCTCGAATACGGTCGGCAACGAACTGTTCGTCAACCAGCACCCCGACCGCCGGGAGCTGTTCGACCGGACCGACCGCGACCACCCGGCGCCGCGGCTGATGCCGCTGCTGCCGAAGGAGCACAAGGCCCGGCTCTCCGCCCGGATCCGGCATGCGCTGGTCCGCCCGCAGGACTACCAGGTCGCCCTGCTCGACAACACCGCCGACCCGTACCGCGAACGGACGACGCCGAGCGCCGACACCGTGGTGGAGCAGCGGGACGGCCGGCTGGTCGTGGTGCTGCCCGACGGCGCCGTGTTCCCGGCGATCGAGGTGTTCTCGCACGTACTGACCACCCTGGTGATGGACCGCTTCCGGCTCCTGCCGGAGGCCGACCACTCCCCCCGGATCACCATCGACCGCATGGTGGTGGCCCGGGAGACCTGGCGTTTCGTCGGCTCGATGCTGGACTTCGCGGACGAGAAGACCGAGCCCCGCCGGTTCGTCCGGGCCCGGCACTGGCAGGGCGCCCACGAGCTGCCCCGCTTCGTCTTCGTGGTCTCGCCGACCGAACCGCGACCGTTCTTCGTCGACTTCGACAGCCCGGTCTACGTCAACATCCTCGCCAAGGCGGCCCGCCGACTGGCCCGCAAGGACCCGGACGCCCGCCTGACCGTCACCGAGATGTTCCCCACCCCCGAACAGGCCTGGCTCACCGACGACCAGGGCCGCCACTACACCTCGGAGCTACGCCTCGTCGCCGTGACCGACTGACCCACCCGCACCGCCGAAGCGCCACCGACCCCGGGCCGGGCTCCCCCAGGAGCCCGGCCCGGTCGCGTGCGCACTCCGGGGGCGGCAGCCCGCCCGTGCCACGTCAAAGTGTTCAGCCGGGCCGGCTCCCGGTGAGCGCGTGCCAGCGGTCGTGGGCGGCGTCGAGGTCCTGCCGCGCCTGCGGGATGCGGGTGTCGCCGCTCTGCCGGGCGGTGACCTCGTCGAGATGGAGCCGGGCCTGCGTCTGCTCGGTGGTGTCGGTACGGACGCGCCGGAGGTCGGCCTCGGCCTTCGGGATGAGGGAGGCCCGTTCCCGCTGGAACGCCTTCGCCTCGGCGATGGCGTTGTGGACGTCGACGACGAACCTGCGGACCTGCTCCTCGCCGGCCTCGGCGACGGGGTAGCTCATCAGGTGCTGCTGTCCGTCCGGATCGATCAGGTAGACGTGGCCGGCCGTCGGGGAGGCCTCGAAGCGGACGGCAATCTCGTTCAGGGGAAGATCGGCACACCACTCGTCGGACTTCACGCCGAGGACGTACTCGTAGAGGGAGAGTCCACCGAGTTCCTCGCGGAAGCCCCCGCGGCCAGGATCCCGAAGGTGGGCGAGGTGCTGTTCCGCGGCATGCACCCGGCGCTGGTGGGAGGCGGTGGCAGCCCGGACGGCGGCCCGTGCGCCTGCCAGTTCCTTCTGCCCGGTCCGTTCCAGACCACGCAGGGCGCCCCGGGCGGTCTGAAGATCGCGACGCGCGGCGTCGTGCTCGGGGCCGAAGGCGTACTTCCAGCCGCCCGGGTACCGGTAGAGCTGCCAGCCCACTGTGCCCGCGACTGCCAGCACGAGCAGTAGTATCCAACCCCCGGCGTTCACGACGCCCTCCCCTCGTGGCACTTGCCGCCCCGGCCCGGACCGCCGCATCGGGCGGCCGGCCGCCTCGACGACTATCAGCAACCGGCTGCCGCTCGTCAAATCCTTCGGGGAGCGGTACACATGGCGCGCGCTGCGCTCGCTCCGGCGCGGGCTGGGGCGCGCGCCGTTCACGCCCCCACCACGGCGACCGCGCCAACCGCCGCGAGGGCGGGGGCGCGTGCAGCGCCCCCGCCCTCGCGGTGGTTCCCCTCCCTCAGGTCAGTCGTTCCCGCCGAGGATGGCGGTGATGGTGTCGGCGAGTCGGCCGAGGTGCGGCGGCTTCATGACGCCGAAGTGGTCGCCGGGGATCCGGTGCAGGGCGACGTCCCCGGTGAGTTCCTGCCAGCGGGCGAGGTACTCGGGGAAGGCCTGGCCGGAGGCCACCTCGTGCTTGCCGTCGGCCAGTTCGTCGCTGGCGATCAGGTGCAGCCGCCCGGGGTAGGGCCGGTGACGGTACGTCAGGCACATCTCCATGACCTCGCGCCACATCCGGGCGGAGGGCAGCCAGACCTCGCCGGCGCCGTGTTCCGGCAGCACGATCCCGACCTCCGGGTCGACGTCGTCCACCAGGTGTTCGAGCAGCGCCAGGGTCTCTCCGCGGAGCACGGAGGTGTCCTCGTCGGGCGGTGCGGCGGCCAGCTCGGCCAGCTTCGTCACGCAGCTCTCGATCAGCCGGTACTCCTTCCACAGTTCGGGCCGCTCGTGGTTGTCCAGCCCGGGGTCGAGCAGGACGAAGGTGACCTCCTCGCCCTCGGCGGTGAGCCGGTGGGCCAGTTCGCTCGCGATGCCGCTGCCGCCGCACCAGCCGAACAGCCGGTACGGGCCCTGCGGCGCGGCGGCCCGCAGTTCGGCCAGGTAGCGCTCGGCCATCTGCTCGGTGGAGGGGACGGGGCCGCCGTGCTCGGCCTGGAGGCCGGGCCAGGCGAAGGCCGCGACCGGCTGGTCCGGGTCGAGGTACGGCACGAGCGGCCGGTACCAGTGGGCGCTGCCGCCGCCGGGGTGGACGCAGAACAGGGGCGCCCTGCTGCCCTCCCGGCGGAGCCAGACCAGCGACTCCACCGGTTCGCCGGCCGCCGCCGCGTCGACGGCCGCCGCCAGCCCGGCGACGGTCGGGTCCGCGACGAAGGAGCGGACGGTCAGCTCGATGCCGTGCCGTTCGCGCAGCAGGGCGGTGATCCGCAGGATCGCCAGCGAGTGGCCGCCGAGGACGTAGAAGTCGTCGTCCACCCCGACCCGCTCCAGGCCGAGCACCTCGGCCCAGACCTCGGCGACGGCCCGCTCGGCGGGCGTGCGCGGGGCCGTGGAGCCGGCGGTCGGCGCGGGTCCGGCGGGCGCGGGGAGCGCGGCCCGGTCGATCTTCCCGTGGGCGGTCAGCGGGAGGGCGGGCAGCTCCACCCAGGCGCCGGGCACCAGGTAGTCGGGCACCCGCCGCCGGAGTTGCTCGCGCAGCACGGCGACGTCCAGCGGGCCGGTCCCGGCTTCGAGGACGACGTAGCCGACCAGGCGCTTGTGCCCGTCCGGTCCGGGGTGGACGGCGGCCGCGGCCGCCCGGACCGGGGCGAGCCCGCCGATCATGGCCTCCACCTCGGCGAGTTCCACCCGGTGGCCGCGGATCTTCACCTGGTTGTCGCGCCGGCCGACGAAGGACAGCGTGCCGTCGGGGTCGCGGCGGACGATGTCCCCGGTGCGGTAGAACCGCGCCCCGGGGAGGGCGCCGGACGGGTCCGGCACGAAGCGGTCCGCGGTGAGGTCGGGGCGGCCGAGGTAACCGCGGGCGAGTCCGGGGCCGCCGACCAGCAGTTCGCCGGCCACGCCGAACGGCACCGGGTCGAGGTCGTCGTCGACCACCAGGACGCGGGTGTCGGTGATGGGCACGCCGATCGGCACGCCGCGGTCGGCGTCGGCCGCGGTCACCCCGCGCAGCGCCGTACTGAAGGTGGTGCACTCGGTGGGGCCGTAGCCGTTGGTCAGCGCCACGCCGTGCCCGACGGCGGTGCGCACGTGCGAGGGCGAGAGCGCGTCGCCGCCGGCGAGCACCTGCCGCACCTCGGCCAGGACCTCCGGGTGGGTCTCCACCATGTGCTGGAACAGGCCGGCGGTGAGCCAGAGCAGCGTCACCCGGTGCCGGCGGATCACCTCGGCCAGTTCGGCGGCGGTGGTCGCCCCGGGCGGGCAGACGGCGAGCCGGGCGCCGTTGCCCAGCGCGCCCCAGACCTCCAGGGTGGACGCGTCGAAGGCGAGCGGTGCGTGCAGCAGCACCACCTGGTCGGCGTCGAGGTCGGCGTAGTTGGGGTCGTGCACCAGCCGGACGACGGCGCGGTGGCTGACCTGGACGCCCTTGGGCCGGCCGGTGGAGCCGGAGGTGTAGGTGACGTAGGCCAGGTTGTCGGGGTGGGTGCCGGCCTCGACCGGTGTCTCGGGCAGGACCGCGAGGCCGGCCCACCGGGCGTCCAGGGGGACGCAGCGCAGGTCGGCGATCCGCGCGAACCGGTCGGTGTCCTGCGGGCGGCAGATCGCCACGTCGGCGCGGACGTCGTCCAGGACGTAGCCGATCCGCGCGTCCGGGTAGGCGGGGTCGAGCGGTACGTAGTAGCCGCCGGCCTTGAGGACGCCGAGCATGGCCAGGACCGCCTCGATGCCGCGGTCCAGGCAGATCGCGACCGGCGTCTCGGGGCCGACGCCGAGTCCGCGCAGCAGGTGGGCCAGCTGGTTGCTGCCGGTGTCCATCTCCCGGTAGGTCAGGCGCCGTTCGCCGTCGTCCAGGGCGATCGCGTCCGGGTCGGCGCGGGCCGCGAGCAGTTCGGGCACGCAGACCTCGGGCAGCGGGCGGGTGGCGGGCGCCTGCGCGCTCAGCCGGTCGAGGCCGGGCGCGCGGAAGGCCTGCGGGTCCGCGTCGGCGTCGTCGGCCATCGCGGTGAGCACGGCCAGGAACGCCTCGCCGATCGCCGCCAGCCGCTCCCGGCCGGCCCAGCCGGGGCGGCAGGTCATCCGCAGTTCGCCGGGGAACGTCCAGACGTCGAAGGTGAACTCGTTCGGGCTGTGGTCGGTGACGGTGCCGATGTCGGCGCGGTGCTCGTCGAGCACGTGGAAGTCCAGGTAGGCGAAGACCACCTCGACCAGCGGCTCGCCGCCGCCCCACTCGCGCTGCATCGCGGGCAGCGGGTAGCGGCGGTGCGGCCACAGGGCCAGCTCCTCGGCGAACACCGAGCGCACCAGCGCGCGCCAGCTCGGCGCCCGCAGGTCGACGGCGAACGGCACGGTGTTGAGGTACATGCCGCGTACCCGGTCGCCGCCCGGCAGTTCGGGCCGGCCGTTGGTCACCGCGCCGGCGAAGAACCGGCGCTGGCCGCTGAGCAGGCCGAGCACCTTCAGGTGGGCGGTGTAGAGGACGGTCTTGAGCGAACTCTGGGTGTCGGCGGCGAGCCGGCGCAGCCTGGGCTCCAGCTCCGCCCAGGGCAGTCGCACCTCGGTGGCGGGCAGGTGCGCCTCGGCCGGGGCGGTGTCGGCGGGCAGCCGGAGCCGGTCGTGGCCGGTGATCCGCCCGCGCCAGAACTCGCGGTCCTCCGCGGAGGCCAGCGCCCGCTGTTCCAGCTGGATGAAGTCGGCGTAGCGGACCTCCGGCGGGGCGGTGGCCGGGGCGCCGGTGCCGGCGGCCAGCTGCCGGTAGACGGCCCGCAGCTCGCCGATGACGGAGTGGTGGCTCCAGCCGTCCAGGATGGCGTGGCACTCGACGTGGGTGAGCAGCCACTCCCGGTCGCCGACGAGGTGGGCGTGGTAGCGCAGCAGCGGGGCGCGCCCGACGTCGAACGGGGTGCGCTGGGCCTCGGCGCGGAAGCGCCGGACGGCGGCCTGCTGCTCCTCGGCCGGCAGGTCGCGCAGGTCGTCCACGCCGATCTCCAGGTGCAGGCCGTCCGCCGCGTTGACGAGCTGGAGCGGTTCGGAGTACCCGGAGAGGTCGAAGGACGTGCGCAGGATCTCGTGCCGCTCGATCAGCAGGCGGACCGCACCGTTCAGCGCCTCGGCGGAGAACGGGCCGTCGTCGACGATCTGGAAGGTGCTGACGTTCTGGTAGGTGTTGCGCTCGGGGTCGGCCAGCATCTCGTAGACCATGCCGACCTGGACCTGGCCCATCGGGTAGGCGTCGACCAGGCCCTCGGGGAGGCGTTCGCGGTCCCCCGGGGCGAGCAGCTCGAACCGGCCCGCCAAGGCGGTCTCCAGCGGCGTGGCCGGCGGCCGGTCGGCCGCGAGCGGGGCCAGCTCGGCGACGGTCTGCCGGGCGAAGACGTCCTGGACGGAGAGGGCCAGCCCCTGGTCGCGCAGCGCGCCGACGGCCCGGATGGCGCGCATCGAGTCGCCGCCGAGCTGGAAGAAGCCGTCGTGCACGCCGACCTTGTCGACGCCGAGGGCGGTGGCGAAGGCGTCCGCGAGGGTCTGTTCGATCTCGCTGCGGGGGGCGACGAACGCGCCGACCAGGTCGGAGCGGGTCCGTTCCGGTGCGGGCAGCGCCTTGCGGTCGGTCTTGCCGCTGGGGGTCAGCGGCAGGGCCTCCAGCGTCGTCCAGTGCACGGGCCGCATGTGCTCCGGCAGCCGCCCGCGCAGGTGCTCGCGGGCGGCCTCGACGTCGGCCGTGGCCGGTACCAGGTAGCCGACGAGCTGCTCGTCGTGGACGGCGACGGCCGCGGCCGCGACGCCCGGTGCCTGCGTCAGCACCGCCTCGATCTCGCCGAGTTCGACCCGCTGGCCGCGGATCTTCACCTGGTGGTCGAGCCGGCCCAGGTACTCGATCTCGCCGTCCGCCCGGTACCGGGCGAGGTCGCCGGTGCGGTAGAGCCGCCCGCCGGGGGCGGTGGCGAAGGGGTCGGGCACGAAGCGGTCGGCGGTGAGTTCCGGCCGGTTCAGGTAGCCGCGGGCCAGTTGGACGCCGCCGAGCAGGAGTTCGCCCGGCACGCCGATCGGCTGCGGGCGAAGCCCGGCGTCCAGGATGTAGGCGCGGGTGTTGGAGATCGGGCGGCCGATCGTGACGGGCCGGCCCGGCTCGCAGCGGATCGCGGTGACGTCGACCGCGGCCTCGGTGGGCCCGTACAGGTTGTGCAGCTCGCAGCCGATCCGCTCGTGCACGGCGGTGACCAGGTCGGCGGGCAGGGCCTCGCCGCTGCACACCATGCGGCGCAGCGAGGGCAGCGGCGGCAGCGGCTCGGCGAGGAACGCCCGCAGCATCGACGGCACGAAGTGCAGGGTGGTGACCTCCTCGGTGGCGATCAGGCCGGCGAGGTAGGCCGGGTCGCGGTGGCCGCCGGGGCGGGCGAGGACCAGGGTCGCGCCGGTGATCAGCGGCCAGAAGAACTCCCACACCGAGACGTCGAAGCTGTACGGGGTCTTCTGCAGCACCCGGTCGGTGGCGTCGAGTCCGTAGGCCTCCTGCATCCAGTGCAGCCGGTTGACGATGGCCCGGTGCTCGACCAGGACGCCCTTGGGGCGGCCGGTCGAACCGGAGGTGTAGATCAGGTAGGCCGGGTGTTCGGGGGCCGCCGCGAAGACCGGGTCGTGGGTCCAGCCGCCGGGCCGTTCGGCGGTGATGTCCACCAGGTGGGGGGCGCCGCCGGTCACCAGCGGGGCGAGCTGCGGGTCGGTGACCACGGCGAGGGCGCCGGAGTCCGCCAGCATGAAGGCGAGCCGGTCCGCCGGGTAGTCCGGGTCGAGCGGCAGGTAGGCGCCGCCGGCCTTGAGCACCGCGAGCAGTGTCACCACGAGGTCGGCGCCGCGGTGCAGGCAGACGCCGACCACGGACTCCGGGCCGACGCCGAGGGTGCGCAGGTGGTGGGCGAGCAGGTTGGCCCGGACGTCCAGTTCCCGGTAGGTGAGCGCGGCGCCCTCGAACCGCACCGCGACCGCGTTCGGGGTGCGGGCGACCTGGGCCTCGAACAGCAGCGGCAGGGTGCCGGCGGGGTAGCTGCGGCCGGTCGCGTTCCAGCTGAGGAGCTGGCGCTCGCGCTCCTCCCCGGGGAGGATCTCCAGCTCGTCGAGCGGGGCCTCGGGCGCGGCGACGGCGCTCTCCAGCAGGCGGGCGAACTGGGCGGCGAACCGCTCGGCCGTGGACCGGTCGAACAGGGCGGCGGCGTAGTTGACGCCGCCCGCGAGCGAGCCGTCCGGCTGTTCGGCCAGGCCGACGGTGAGGTCGAACTTGGCGGTGCTCTCGCCGACCGGCAGCCGTTCGACCGTCAGGCCGCCCATCGCCGCGGGCGCCGGTGCACCGGCGGCGTCCTGCCACAGCAGCATGGTGGAGAAGAGCGGTGTGCGGGCCGGGTCACGCTCGGGCGCCAGCTCCTCGACCAGCCGCTCGAACGGGACCTCCTGGTGGCCGTAGGCGTCCAGGGCGCTCTCGCGGACCTGCCGCAGCAGTTCGGCGAAGCTCGGCCTGCCGGAGAGGTCGACCCGGAGCACCAGGGTGTTGAGGAACAGACCGACGAGGTCCTGCACCTCCGCGCGGTCGCGCCCGGCCACCGGGGAGCCCACGGCGACGTCGCGCTGCCCGCTCCACCGGCCGAGCAGCACGGCCTGCGCGGCCAGCAGGGCCATGAACGGGGTGGCGCCGTGTTCCCGGGCCAGTGCGGTGAGCTGCCGGGCCGTCGCGGCCGGGACGGCCAGCGGCACCAGGGCGCCGGCCGCGTCGCGCACCGGCGGGCGGGGCCGGTCGGTGGGCAGTTCCAGCGGCGCCAGGCCGGCCAGCCGCTCGCTCCAGTGGTCGAGCCGGCGGCGCAGCGCGCCGTCGGAGAGCCGTTCGCGCTGCCAGACGGCGTAGTCGGCGTACTGCACCGGGAGCTCGGGGGTGCGGGCCGGGCGCCCGGCGACGGCGTCGTCGTAGCGCTCGGCGAGTTCGCGCACCAGGAGGTCCTCGGACCAGCCGTCGCAGGCGATGTGGTGCACGGTCAGCAGGAGGACGTGCTCCTGTGGGGTGAGCCGGGCGAGCACGGCGGACAGCACCGGGCCCTCGGCGAGGTCCACCGGGTGGCGCCCGCCGGTGGCCAGGTCGGCTAGGCGGGCGTCCGCGGCGGTCCGGTCCAGGGCGGTGAGATCCTCCTCGGTGAGCGGGACGCCGCCCGGCGCGTCGACGACCTGGACGGGCTCGCCGTCGACCACCGGGTACCTGGTGCGCAGGACTTCGTGGCGGCGCTGGACCCCGTCGAGCGCGGTCCGCAGCGCGGCCCGGTCGAGCGGGCCGCGCAGCCGCAGCGAGGCCGTGACCAGGTACTCGGTGCTGCCGGGCTGGAGCCGGTCGAGGATCCAGAGCCGGCGCTGGGCGAAGGAGAGCGGCAGCGGGCCGCCGCGGGGCGCGCGGCCGATGCCCTCGGCCGGGGCGGCGGCCGCCCGGCCGGCGAGGCGCCGGCGGAGCAGCTCCTGCCGCAGCTGGGCGCGGTCCTTGGTGTCGGTCATCGGTGCCCCTCCTCGGCGAGCAGGCCCGCCACTTCCTCGTCGGTGAGCGCGGTGATCTCGGCCTCGACGGCGTCGGTCACCGCCTCGGTGAGCCGGGCCACCGTGGTGGCCTCGAACAGCAGGCGCAGCGGCAGTTCGACGGCGAACGCCTCGCGAAGCCGGGCCAGGACCCGGGTGGCGAGCAGCGAGTGCCCGCCCAGGGCGAAGAAGTCGTCCTGGACGCCGATCCGCTCCACGCCCAGCACCTCGCTCCAGATCGCGGCGACCGCCTCCTCGGCGGGGTCGCGCGGGGCCAGGTGTTCGCGGGCGCCGCCGGCCAGAGCGGCGGCGGCGTCGGGCAGGGCCTTGCGGTCGACCTTCTTGCTGGCGGTCAGCGGGAGCACGTCGAGCGGCACCCAGACCGCGGGGATCATGTACTCGGGGAGCAGCGCGCGCAGGTGGCCGCGCAGCTCGGCGACGTCGGGCATCGGGCTGCCCGGCCGGGCCACCAGGTAGGCGGCGAGCCGTCGTTCGCCCGGGGCGGTCTCCGGGGCGGTGACGACCGCCTCCTGGAGGGCGGGGTGGCGGGCCAGCGCCGCCTCGATCTCGCCGAGTTCGATGCGCAGGCCGCGGACCTTGACCTGCTGGTCGATCCGGCCGAGGAACTCGATGGTGCCGTCGGGGCGGTGGCGGGCGAGGTCGCCGGTCCGGTAGAGCCTCCGGCCCGGCTCCTCGGTGAAGGGGTCGGGCACGAACCGCTCCGCGGTCAGCTCCGGTCGCCGGTGGTAGCCGCGGGCGAGCCGGACGCCGCCCAGGTACAGCTCGCCGGGGACGCCGACGGGGACGGGCCGCTGCTCGGCGTCGAGGATGTGCGCGCGGGTGCCGGGGACGGGCCGGCCGAGCGGCAGGGCGGAGGCCCCGTCCCCCTCCGCCGGTACCTCGGAGACCGGGTGCAGCAGACAGGTGACGGTGGCCTCGGTCGGGCCGTAGTTGCACAGGAAGCGGGCGGGCAGGCCGGTCTGGGCCCAGCGCCGGGCGTCGAGGCCGGTGACCACGTCGCTGCCGACGTTCATCAGCTTCAGCCCGCTCAGCAGGTGCAGGTCGGGGGAGTCCAGGACGGCCCGGTAGTAGGACGGGGTGATCTCGACGACGGTGACGCCGTGCTCGGCGAGCCGGGCGGGCAGCTCGGCAGGGGTCCAGAACACCGGGTCGGCCACCACGATGGTGGCGCCTGCCACCAGGGTCGCCGCGATCTGGTCCATCGCCACGTCGAAGGTGAGCGCGGAGAGCAGCACCACCCGCTCGCCGGGCGCGATGCCGTACTGGTCGGCGATCACCCGGCAGTGGTGGGCGTACGAGCGGTGCTCGATCAGCACGCCCTTGGGACGGCCGGTCGAGCCGGAGGTGTAGATGACGTAGGCGAGGTTCTCCGGGCGGATCCGGACGGGCTCGGCCGGTACGGCGTCGGCGTCGGCCTCGAAGACGGCGGCCTCGAAGGCGTCGGCGGCGTCGGCCAGCACCACCCGGTAGCGGCCGGTCAGCCGGTCGGCGAACGCGCCGGTGGTGACCACGAGCTCCGGGCCGGCGTCGGCGAGCATGAAGTCCAGCCGCTCACCGGGGTGCTGCGGGTCGAACGGCACGTACGAGCCGCCGGACCTGAGCACCCCGAGCAGCACCACCACCGCCTCGACGCCGCGCTCCAGGAGGGAGCCGACGACGGTCTCCGCGGTGACCCCGAGGGAGCGCAGCCTGGCCGCGAACCGGTCGGCCCGCGCGTCGAGTTCGGCGTAGCTGAGCTGCTGGTCGCCGAAGACCACGGCGATCGCGTCCGGGGTCCGCCGGGCCTGCCGGGCGATGAGCTCGGGCACGCAGAGCCCGTGCTCCTCGACCGGGTCGAGCGCGGCGGTCCGGTCGCCCGCCGGGTCGGCCCAGCGGGTGAGGGCGGTGTGCCGCTCGGTGTCGGTGAGCATGCCGAGGTCGCCGATCCGCGCGCCGGGGGCGGCGGCGACGCTGCCGATCAGGGTCAGGTAGTGGCCCGCCATCCGTTCGACCGTCGCCCGGTCGAAGAGCGCGCTCGCGTACTCGAACCAGCAGTACATCCGGCCGCCGCGCTCCTTGACGGTCACGGTGAGGTCGAACTTGGCGATCTCCAGACCGGCCCGGACCGGCTCCACGGTGAGGGCGCCGAGCCGGTCGGGGACCCCGGCCAGGTGCTGGTGCTCGAACATGACCTGGAACAGCGGGTTGCGGGAGAGGTCGCGCTCCGGCCGCAGCGCGTCGACCAGGTGCTCGAACGGCACGTCCTGGTGGGCGAAGGCGTCGAGCACCGAGCCGCGGACGTGGTCCAGCAGGTCGGTGAAGGCCGGGTTGCCGCCGAGGTCGTTGCGGATCACCAGATTGTTGGTGAAGAAACCGACCAGCTCCTCGGTCTCCTGGCGGGTCCGCCCGGCGACGGGGGTGCCGACCGCGAGGTCGTCGAGACCGGTGTAGCGGTGCAGCATCACCTGGAACACCGCGAGCAGCACCATGAACGGGGTCGCGCCGTGCCGGCCGGCCAGTTCGGTGACCGCCCGGCCGACCTCCGGTGCCACCTCGACGACCACGTTGCCGCCGCGGGAGTCGCGCACGGCCGCGCGGACCCGGTCGGTGGGCAGCTCGACGGGTGTCAGGCCGCCCAGGCGGTCGCGCCAGTAGGCGAGTTGGTGGTCCAGCCGGCCGGCGTCCTGCTGCTCGCGCTGCCAGTGGGCGAAGTCCGCGTACTGGACCGGCTCTGGGGCCGGCAGGGCCGGTCCGCCCTCGGTGAGGGAGCGGTAGGCGACGTCCAGTTCGCGCAGGTAGACGTTGGTCGACCAGGCGTCGAAGGCGATGTGGTGCAGGGTCAGGACGAGCAGGTGGTCCTCGGGGGCGGTGCGGATCAGGGTCGCCCGCAGCGGGTGGCCGTGCGCGAGGTCGAACGGGCGGCGGGCCAGCTCGTCGACCAGGGCCCGGGCCCCCTGCGCCGGGTCGGTGAGGCCGGTCAGGTCGGTGAGGGTGAAGTCGACCGGCCCGGCGGGGTCGACGACCTGGACGGGATCGCCGCCCTCGTCGCGGTACCTGGTGCGCAGCACCTCGTGCCGGGCGGAGAGCGCGTCCAGCGCGCCGCGCAGCGCCCCGGTGTCGAGCGGACCGGTCAGCCGCAGCGCCAGCGGGACGACGTACTCGTGGCTCCCGGGCTCCAGCCGGTCGAGGAACCACATCCGCTGCTGGCCGAAGGAGAGCGGCAGCGGGCCGCCCCGGCCCACCGGGCGGACGGCGTCCGCCGCGCTCTGCGGGCCGGTGTCGGCGGCGCCGGCGATCCGGGCGGCCAGCCCGGCGACGGTCGGGGCGTGGAACAGCTCGCCGACGGTCAGCTCCACGCCGAAGGCGCGCCGCAGCCGCAGCACGAGCTTGATCGCGAGCAGCGAGTACCCGCCGAGCAGGAAGAAGTCGTCCTGCGCGCCGACCCGTTCGACGTCCAGGACCTCGGCCATCAGCTCGGCGACGGTCCGCTCGGCCGGGGTGCGCGGGGCCTCCCAGGCCTGCTCGGCCGGGTGCTGCGGCTCGGCGGCGGCGGGCAGCCGGCGGCGGTCCACCTTGCCGTTGGGCGTGAGCGGCAGCTCGTCGAGCTCGACGACGGCGGACGGCACCATGGCCTCCGGCAGCCCGGCGGCCAGGTGGGCGCGCAGCGCCTCCGGCTCGATCCGGGCCCCGGCGACGGCCACCACGTAGGCGGTCAGCCGGGTGTCTCCGGTGCCGGAGCGGTGGGCGGCCACCACGGCGGCGGCCACCGACGGGTGGGCGCCCAGCAGGGCCTCGATCTCGCCGGGCTCGATCCGCACACCGCCGATCTTGACCTGGTCGTCGACGCGGCCGACGTACTCCAGTGCGCCGTCGGCGCGACGCCGAACCAGGTCACCGGTGCGGTAGCGGCGGGCTCCGGGCACGGTCGCGAAGGGGTCGGGGACGAACCGGTCGGCGGTGAGGTCGCCGCGGCCGGCGTACCCGCGGGCCAGCCCGATGCCGGCGACGCACAGCTCGCCGACCACACCGACCGGCACCAGCCGGTCCTCGGCGTCCACCACGTAGGTGCGCACATTGGGCAGCGGCAGGCCGATCGGCACCTGGTCGCCGGGCTCGGCCGGGTCGTAGGGCCAGGCGGTGGAGTCGATGGCGCACTCGGTCGGGCCGTAGGTGTTGACCACCTCGACGTCGACGATCCCGCGCAGGCGGGCACAGAGCTCGGCGGGCAGCGGCTCGCCCGCCGAGCAGACCACGCGCAGCGCGTCGCAGTCGGCCAGCGCCGGTTCGTCCAGCAGCAGGCGCAGCATCGAGGGCACGCCCTGGAGCACGGTGACGCGGTGCTCGGCGACGGCCCGGGCCATCACCGCCGGGTCGCGGTGGGCGTCCTGCGGGCCGCTCACCACCGTGGCGCCGCAGACCAGCGGGGAGAGGAACTCCCACACGGCGGCGTCGAAGCCGATGGTGGTCTTCTGCAGCACCCGGTCACCGGGGCCCAGGCCGTAGCGCTCCACGGACCAGAGCACCCGGTTGCGGATCGCGGCCTCCGGGACGATCACGCCCTTGGGCCGGCCGGTGGAGCCGGAGGTGTACATCACGTACGCGGCCTCGGTGCCGGCCACGCCCGCGGGTTCGAGGGCCGGCGCCTCCGGGTGGCCGCCGGCGGCGTCCAGCACGAGCGTGTTCGGGTGCTCCGGCAGCCGCCCGAGCAGGGCGTCCTCGGTGACCAGCAGGCTCACCCCGGCGTCGGCGACCAGGTGGGCCAGCCGGTCGGCGGGCTGCTCGGGGGCCAGCGGGACGTAGACGCCGCCCGCGGTCAGCACCGCGAGGAGGGTGGTGACCAGGTCGGTGCCGCGGTGCAGCGCGACGCCGACCGCGCTCTCCCGGACCACGCCGCGCGAGCGCAGCAGGCCGGCGAGCCGCCGGACCCGCTCGGCGAGCCCGGCGTAGTCGGTCTCCTGCGAGCCTGACACCACGGCGACCGCGTCCGGGGTGGCCAGGGCCTGCGCGAAGAACAGCTGCGCCAACGACTGCTGCGGGCGCTCGGTCTCGGTGCGGTTCCAGCGGGCGAAGGCCGCCAGCTCCGCGTCGGGGACGGTCTCCAGCGCGTGCGCGGGGGCGCCCGGACGGTCGGCGATGCCCGCGAGCAGGCGCAGCAGGCTCGCCGCCATCCGCTCGATCCGGGCCCGGTCGAAGAGCGCGGTCGGGTAGATCAGCCGGGCCGCGAACGAGCCGTCGGGCAGCTCGGACAGGTGCAGCGAGAGGTCGAAGGCCGAGTGCTCGGTGGCCGCCTCGACCTTGCTCACGTCGAGCCCGGGCAGCCGCAGCGGGCGGCGCTCGGCGTTGTGCAGCGCGAAGCCGACCTGGAACACGGGGTTGCGGGAGAGGTCACGCTCGGGGGCGAGGTCGGCCACCACCCAGCCGAACGGCACGTCCTGGTGCTCGTAGGCGTCCAGGGTGGTCTCGCGGACCCGCGCCAGCAGGTCGAGGAAGGACCCCCGGCCGGAGAGGTCGGTCCGCAGCACCACGGTGTTGAGGAACATGCCGACCAGCGGTTCCAGGGCGACTTCGTTGCGGTCCGAGACCGAGACGCCGACCGCCACGTCGGACCGGCCGGACCAGCGGGCCAGCAGCAGCTGGAACGCGGCCAGGTGCACCATGAACGTGGTCGCGCCGCTCTCCCGGCCCAGCGTCGCCAGCCGCTGCGCCAGCTCCGCGGGCACGGTGAACGGGACGCTGTCACCCGCCGGGTCCCACTGCGCCGGGCGCCGGCGGTCGGTGGGCAGCTCCAGCGGCTCCAGGCCCGCCAGCCGCTGCCGCCAGTAGCCGCGCCGCTGCTCCTCCCGCTCGGGGGTGGCGGCCCAGGTGTCGCGCTGCCACTGCGCGAAGTCGGCGTACTGCACCGGGACCGGCTCCAGCGGCGACGGCCGGCCGGCCGCGAAGGCCTCGCAGAGCTCGTGCAGCTCGCGTGCCAGAAGGCCCCAGGACCAGCCGTCGAAGGCGATGTGATGGACCGTCACCAGCAGGACGGCCTCCTCCTCGGCGAGCCGCGCCAGGGTCAGCCGCCAGGGCGCCCGGGTGCGCAGGTCGATCGGGGTGCGCAGCTCGGCGGCGTGCAGCTCGCGCAGCCGCGCCTCGCGCTCGGCCGCCGCCGGCCCGGTCAGGTCGACCACGGCGAGCGGCACCGGGCCGGGCTCGTCGATGTACTGCACCCCGGTCGCGCCCTCGGTGCCGTAGCGCGAGCGCAGCACCTCGTGCCGGGCCGCGATCTCGGTGAACGCGGCCTCCAGCACCGGCAGGTCGAGCGGGCCGCGGATCCGGAACGCCTCGCACATCAGGTACTCGGTGGAGGCGCCGGAGCGGAGCTGGTCCAGGAACCACAACTGCTCCTGGGCGAACGAGAGCGGGTGGCCGCTGTCACCGGTGGGCATCGGACGTCTCCAGGAGCGAGTCGGGGGTCACGAGGGCCGAGTGGGGCTCGGCCATGGCCACGGCGATCCGGCGCGGACCGGTGAACGGCTCGCGGGCGTGCGCCGACAGCATGTTGTCCACGAGCAGGACGTCGTCCCGCTGCCAGTCGAAGCGCCGCCACTCGGCGCGGTAGCAGGCACGCAGGTGCGCGACGACGTCGTCCGGAACCGGCCGGCCGTCGCCGTAGTAGGTGTTGGTCGGCAGCTGGTCCTCGGCGTACATCTCCCGCAGCGCGGCGCTCACCTCCTCGCCCAGCGTGGTGACGTGGAAGAACGCGAGGTGGTTGAACCACACCGTCTCCCCGGTCACCGGGTGGCGGTGCACCGCTTTGCGGCGTGCCCGGGTGCGCAGGCCGTCCGCCGTCCACTCGGTGACGACACCGTTGCGGGCGCAGTACGCCTCGACCTCGGCGCGGTCCGCGGTGTTGAAGGCCTGCTGCCACGGCACGCCGAAGCCGTCGGAGAAGTTGCGCACCACCATCCATCCACGGGCCGCGAACTCCTCCCGGACGGCGGGGTCGATCGCCTCGTAGACCCGGCGGGTGTCGGCGAGCGGGGTGGCGCCGAGCGTCTCCGGCGGCTCGACGCAGTGGAAGAAGAGGGTCAGCGGCCAGTCGGCCTGGTAGGAGTTCTCGTTGTGGAGGAAGATCTCCTCGTTCGGCGGGTAGTCGGTCGAGGTGTACACCTTCCCCTTGATGGTGCTGCGCGGCGAGGACCGCTCGGCGTAGGCCAGCGGGGATCCGGACACCGCCCGCACCGCCGCCTCGAACCCGTCCACGCCGCCGACGTCGAACCCGCGCAGCAGGACCGCGCCGTGTTCGAGCAGCCGGCCGCGGACGAACGGTCGGGCGGCCGAGAGGTACTCGGCCAGGGGCGTGCCGGGAGTGTCGGCCGGCACCGTCAGGGGGAGGACGGAGCCCGCGCCGTTCTCCCGGGCTCGGTCCGTCGGTGCGGGCCGGATGGAGGGGTTCGCAGTCATACGCCTCAGCGTCGTCGCCCGGGCGCCACCCCTTCGAGAGAACAACCGGCAGTCACACCGGCAGCCTTGGCGTCGCGGTGACTGCGCCTCCTTCTCTGCAGCCGGGCCCGGCGGGTGCGGCAGGCTCGCTGGCGCCGCCACCGGTCACGTGAGGTTCGTGACGCGGCAGTTCACCCGAGGGAGGCCCGCCGTGGCCGAGGAAGAGACCGACGACCGCACCTACCGCGTCGTCCTCAACGACGAGGAGCAGTACTCCGTCTGGCCCGCCGACCGGGAGCTCCCGCTCGGCTGGTACGCGGAGGGCACCGAGGGCACCAGGGCCGACTGCCTGACCCGCATCGGCACGGTCTGGACCGACATGCGGCCGCTCAGTCTGCGCCGCCAGATGGAGCGGGCGGCCGGCTAGCGGCCGGGCCGGGCCCCGCGAGGTGTGTGACAGATGACCAGCCCCGACACGCGGGCTCCGGCGGACGCCCAGGCGCGGCCGCCGGACCCGCCCGACCTGCCGGCGCCGCCCGACCCGGCCGACCTGCCGGACCCGCCCGGCCCGGCCGGCGCCGAGCCGGTGGTCCCGCTGCACCGCAACCGCGACTTCCTGCTGCTGTGGGGCGGCTCGGCCGTCTCCCTGCTCGGCTCGACGGCGACCACCATCGCCTACCCCCTGCTGGTCCTGGCCCTCACCGGCTCGCCCTTCGACGCCGGACTGGCCGGCTTCGTCGCCCTGCTGCCGGCCCTGCTGCTGCAACTGCCGGCCGGCGCCCTGGTGGACCGCTGGCCGCGACGGCGGCTGATGATCTGGTGCGACGCGCTGCGCGCGCTCGGCGCGGCGGTCATCGCCGTCTCGTCGGCGCTCGACGTGCTCACCCTCCCGCTGGTGCTGGCGGTGGGCTTCGTGGAGGGCGCGCTCACCGTCTTCCACGGGCTCGCCGCGCACGCGGCCGTCCCGAACGTGGTGGCGCCGAGCCAGCTCTCGCTGGCGCTGTCCCGCAACGAGGCGCGCGGGCGGGGCGCGGTGATGCTCGGAACCCCGCTCGGCGGCATCCTGTTCGGGCTCGGCCGGGCCGTGCCGTTCGTGGCCGACGCGCTGACCTACCTGGTCTCGCTGACGGGCCTGCTGTTCATCCGCAAGGAGTTCGAGGCCGAGCGGTCCGTCGGCACCGGCACCATGGGCGAGCAGGTCCGTGAGGGGCTGCGGTGGCTCTGGAAGCACCCCTTCCTGCGCACCACGACCCTGCTGGTGGCCGGCAGCAACCTGATGTTCCGGGCCCTGTTCCTGGTCGCCATCGTGCTGGCCACCGACGTCGGCGCGTCCTCGGCCGGGGTCGGCCTGATGGTCGGGGTCGCCGGCGCCGGCGGCCTGCTCGGCTCGCTGGCCGCACCGTGGTTCGCCCGCCGCCTGGGGCTCACCGCCCTGGTGATCGCGGCGAACTGGGCCTGGGCCGTCCTGATGGTCGTGATCGCCCTCAGCCGCGACCCGCTCACGCTCGCCACCGCCTACGCGGCGATGTGGTTCGTCGGGCCGCTGTGGAACGTGGCGCTCGGCAGCTACCAGCTGGGCATCACGCCCGACCGGCTGCGCGGGCGGGTGCTCGCGGCGATGAGCACGCTGTCCAACGGGGCGCTGCCGATCGGCTCGCTGCTCGGCGGCCTGCTCCTCGACTCGGCCGGCGCGCGGACCGCCGCGGTCGCCCTGGCGGGGTGGATGGTGCTGCTCGCCGTCGCCGCCTCGGTCGCCCGCACGGTACGCACGGTGCCCGGCCCGGCGACGCCGTGAGCCCGACGGCGCCCCCTGCTCCCCCGCTCCCACTGCTCCTCCGGCTGCCGCTGCCGCCCAGGGCCGCTCCCCTGGCCGGACGGCGGCCGCCGGACCACCCCTCGATCCAGTGCTGACAGGAGGAACTAGCGTGTTCCGCACCATGCTCGGGCCGCGCCCCGATCCGACGGGGCGAGGCCATCATGCCGGGACCTGACGACCGGCCGGCCGGCGTCCTCGGCACGATCGGCGGCACCCCGCTGGTCGAACTCGCCAAGCTCGCGCCGGGCCGGCACTTCACCACCTACGCCAAGCTGGAGGCCTTCAACCCCGGCGGCAGCATGAAGGACCGGTCGGCGCTGGAGATGCTCCGCGAGCGGATCCGCACCGGCGCGCTGGTGCCCGGCCGCTCGGTGGTCGTCGAATCCAGCTCCGGCAACCTCGGGATCGGGCTCGCCCAGGTCTGCTCCTACTACGGCCTCCGGTTCATCTGCGTGGTGGACCCGCGCACCAACCGGCAGAACATCGCCATCATGCGGGCGCTCGGCGCCGAGGTCGAGGTGGTCCGCGACACCGACCCGGTGACCGGCGAGTACCTGCCCGTCCGGATCCGCCGGATCAGCGAACTGACCGCCCGCATCCCCGGCGCCTACTGGCCCAACCAGTACGCCAACCCGCTGAACCCGCAGGCGCACCGGCGGACCATGCGCGAGATCCTGGACGCGGTACCCGGCGGGATCGACTACCTGTTCTGCGCGACGAGTTCGTGCGGCACCCTGCGCGGCTGCGCGGAGCAGGTCCGGGAAATGCGCCTGCCGGTGACCGTGGTCGCGGTGGACGCCAGGGGCAGCGCCATCTTCGGCGGCGTCCCGACCTCCCGGCTGATCCCCGGCCACGGCGCGGCCGTCCGGCCCGCGCTCTACCGCGACGGCCTCGCCGACGAGGTCGTCCACGTGACGGACCTCGACTGCGTGGTCGGCTGCCGGCGGCTCGCCGGCCGCGAGGCCATCCTGGCCGGCGGCTCGTCCGGCGCGCTGGTGGCGGCGATCGACCTGATGGCCGACCGCATCCCCGCGGGCTCGCGCTGCGCGGTCGTCCTGCCCGACCGCGGCGAGCGCTACCTCGACACGATCTACGACGACGAATGGGTCGCCCGCCACTTCGGCGACGTGTCCCACCTGTGGAAGGACAAGGAGTTCACGATGAAGGTGGCACCATGCTGATCCTGGGAGCCGGGGAGGTCCGGCAGGTCCTCGACGGTGCCGAGAGCGAGGTCGTCGCGGCCGTCCGCCGCGCCTACGTCCTGCACGACCGGGGCCGCACGGCCCTGCCGCACTCGGTGTTCCTCCGCTTTCCCGACGAGCCGCGCAACCGGATCATCGGACTGCCCGCCTACCTCGGCGAGGACGTCCCGGTGGCCGGCATCAAGTGGATCTCCTCCTTCCCCGGCAACACCGCCGCCGGCCTGGAACGCGCCTCCGCCGCGGTGATCCTCAACTCCATGGCCACCGGGCACCCGGAGGCCCTGCTGGAGGGCTCGCTGATCTCGGCGCGGCGCACCGCGGCGAGCGCCGCCCTCGCCGCGTCCGTCCTCACCTCGGAGACCCCCGAGACCGGCGTCAGCCTGATCGGCTGCGGCGTGATCGGCTTCGAGATCCTGAACTACCTCCGGGCCGTCCTCCCCGACCTCGGCGCCGTCACCGTGTTCGACCTCGACCGCGCCCGCGCGGAGGCCTTCGCCGCCCGCTGCGCGGCCCGCTGGCCCGAACTCAAGACCGCCGTGGCCGACTCCGCCGAGGAGGCGCTCGCCGCCCACCGGCTGGTCTGCCTGGCCACCACCGCCGCCACCCCGCACCTGTCCACCGAGGCCTGCCGGCCCGGCACCCTGGTGCTGCACGTGTCCCTGCGCGACCTGACGGTCGAGAGCATCCTGGGCGCCGTCAACGTGGTCGACGACGCCGACCACGTGTGCCGCGAGGGGACGTCCCTACACCTCGCCGAAGAGCGGGTCGGCAACCGGGAGTTCATCGCCACCTCGCTCGGCGCCGTGCTCCGCGCCGACGAGCCCTTCCGGCGTCCCGAGGACGGCGTCACCGTCTTCTCGCCGTTCGGCCTCGGCGCGCTCGACCTCGCACTCGCCGGCCTCGTCCACCGGCAGGCACGGGAGCGCGGGCTGGGCACCCGCGTGCCGGGGTTCCTCCCGGAGGGCGCCGGAGCCGCCATCGGCTGATCGCCCCGGGTGCGCCGGACCGGGCCCGCCGCCCCCCGCAGCAGGGCAGGGGCTACCCGTGCGACGACTTCGTCGCCGTCCCGGACCAG
>NZ_JBFAJO010000025.1:0-116205 GCF_040655255.1 Kitasatospora sp. NPDC050463 | reverse complement strand
CGCGATGCGCGGTGTGCCGGAACCGGGTGCCCTCCATGTGGTCGTAGGCCACCTCGACCACCCGCTCGGGGCGCCCCGCCGTCCGCACGGCGGGGGCGGGCCCGCTCACACCCGCGGCGAGGTGCCGGCCGGGCCGCCCGCTCGGCGCTGACGGCCGTGCCGTGCGGGGCGGGCGGCACGGCCAACCCGTGGCGGATCGGCGCTCCGGGGCTGGCTACCCTGGGGGGGTGAGCGATCAGAGCCCCATCCCCGCGACCGACGACCTCCCCGAGCAGATGCGCGTCCGGCGCGAGAAGCTGGACCGGCTCCGGGCGGCCGGCGTCGACCCGTACCCGGTCGGCTTCCCCCGGACCAGCACCATCGCCGACCTCCGGGCCAAGCACCCGGACCTCGCCCCGGACACCGCGACCGGTGAGCGGGTCGGCATCACCGGCCGGGTGATCCTCTCCCGCACCGGCGGCAAGCTCTGCTTCGCCACCCTGCGCGACGGCAGCGGCGACCTCCAGGTGATGTTCTCCCTGGACAAGCTGGGCGAGGAGCGGCTGGCGGCCTGGAAGTCCGACATCGACCTCGGCGACCAGGTCGGCGTCGAGGGCGAGGTGATCACCTCCCGCCGCGGCGAGCTGTCGGTGATGGTGGACGAGTGGGCGCTCACCGCCAAGTGCCTGCGCCCGCTGCCGGACAAGCACAAGGGCCTGACCGACCCGGAGGCCCGGGTCCGCCAGCGGTACGTGGACCTGATCGTCAACCCCGAGGCCCGCGAGATCCTGCACCTGCGCAGCAAGGTGGTCCGCTCGATCCGCCGCACCTACGAGGAGCGCGGCTACATCGAGGTCGAGACCCCGATGCTGCAGCCGGTGCACGGCGGCGCCAACGCACGCCCGTTCAAGACCCACATCAACGCGTACGACATCGACCTGTTCATGCGCATCGCCCCCGAGCTGTACCTCAAGCGGCTGGTCGTCGGCGGCGCGGAGAAGGTCTTCGAGATCAACCGCAACTTCCGCAACGAGGGCGCGGACTCCACCCACAACCCCGAGTTCACCTCGCTGGAGTCCTACGAGGCCTACGGCGACTACGACACCCAGGCCGAGCTGATCCGGGCGACGATCATCAACGCCGCCCGGGACGCGCTCGGCACCACGGTGATCCGGGGCCTCGACCCGCACGGCGTGGAGCACGAGATCGACCTGGCCGAGCCGTGGGCCGAGGTCGGCGTCTACCCGGGCATCTCCGAGCACCTGGGCACCGAGGTCACCCCGGAGACCGGCGTGGAGGAGCTGCGCAAGCTGGCCACCGAGCACGGCATCCCGTTCGAGAAGGACTGGGGCCACGGCCAGATCGTGCTGGAGATGGTCGAGCGCCTGCTGGAGGAGAACGCCGTCGCGCCGACCTTCATCAAGGACTACCCGACCGAGGTCTCCCCGCTGACCCGCCAGCACCGCTCGATCGCGGGCGTGGCCGAGAAGTGGGACCTGGTGATCTTCGGAACCGAGATCGGCACCGCCTACTCCGAGCTGGTCGACCCGGTCGAGCAGCGCGCCCGCCTGACCGCGCAGTCCCTGCTGGCGGCCGGCGGCGACGTCGAGGCGATGCAGGTCGACGAGGACTTTCTGCGGGCCCTGGAGTACGCGATGCCGCCCACCGGCGGCCTCGGCCTCGGGGTGGACCGCCTGATCATGCTGCTCACCGGCAAGAACATCCGGGAGACCGTGCTCTTCCCGCTCGTGAAGCCGGAGCCCAAGGCGTCCGCCGCCACCGCGGCGGACCGGACCGAGGAGGAGTGACCTGATGGACTACGTCAGCGCGATCGTCCCGCCGCTGGTCATGGCGATCGGCTTCGGCTTCCTGGTGCGGGCCATCATCCGCAGCCAGGGCGGGGCCCAGAAGGCCAAGGAGGACGCGGTCGACTGACCCCGACCCGTTCCCGAACCGGCGCGCCGCCATTCCCGATTCCGGGAGTGGCGGCGCGCCGGTTTGCCGCACTTCACAAGATTTGCCCCTTTCACTCCCTATCCTGGCCGCACTATGGTCCGGCAACTCGGCGAACTTGAGAACGCCATCATGACCCGGGTGTGGCAGTGGAACCGACCGGTCACGGTTCGCGAGGTTCTCCTGGATCTGCAGTCGGAACGCGAAATCGCCTACACCACGGTGATGACCGTCCTGGACAAGCTCCACAGAAAGGGCTGGCTCCGCCGGGACCGCGCCGGGCGGGCCTATCGATATGAACCGGTCTCGTCCCGCGAGGCGTACACGGCCGCTCTGATGAACGACGCCTGGGCCACCAGCGACAATCCCGCGGCCGCCCTGGTGCACTTCTTCGGCCTGATGTCGCCCGAGCAACGCGAGGCGCTGCGCGACGCGTTGCGGGTGGCCGCACTGTTCCCGCCCGATCCGACCGGGCCCGATTCCGGGGAGGACGGGACGGATACCGGGGAGACCCGGCCGGGGCCGGCACGATAACGTCCCGCCATGGAGGTCACCATCCGCCGGGCGCGGACCACGGACGTGCGGGCAGTGCGCGGGCTCATCGACGCCTACTCGCGCGACGGCATTCTGCTCGACAAGCCCACCGTCACCCTGTTCGAATCCGTGCAGGAGTTCTGGGTCGCGGAACGCGACGACACCGGGGCGGTCGTGGCCTGCGGCGCGCTGCACGTCATGTGGGAGGACCTCGCCGAGGTGCGCACCCTCGCGGTCGACCCGTCCTGCCGCGGCCACGGCGTCGGCCACCTCCTGCTGGAGAAGCTGCTGCAGACCGCACGCTGGCTCGGCGTCCGTCGGATTTTCTGCTTGACGTTCGAGGTGCCCTTCTTCGCGAAACACGGTTTCGTCGAGATCGGCGAGCTCCAGGAAACCGATGATGGTACGACAGATCCGGCGGCGATCGCTACGGATGTCTATGAAGAACTTCTCCGCTCGTACGATGAAGGTGTCGCGGAGTTCCTGGACCTGGAGCGCGTGAAGCCCAACACACTGGGCAACTCGCGCATGCTGCTGCACCTGTGAGCGGCCCCCGGACCGGGCAGGGGTTTGTGTTTTCCGGAGAAAGGCGCTTTCCTTTCCTTAGGCAATGGGTCGTTTAGCGGAAAGGGAAGCCCGTGGCACAGAGGGTGCAGGTCATTCTTGAAGACGATCTCGACGGCGGTTCGGCGGACGAGACGGTGACGTTCGCGCTCGACGGCGTTGCCTACGAGATCGACCTGAAGAGCGCCAACGCGGACAAGCTGCGCGGTCTGCTGGCGCCGTACGTGGAGAAGGGCCGCAAGCAGAGCGGCCGGCTCGCCGGCGCCCGGCGCCCGGGCCGCGGTGCGGCTCCGCGTCCGTCCGGCAGCGCGCCGGACACCGCAAAGATCCGCGCGTGGGCCAAGGAGCAGGGCCTGGACGTCAACGACCGCGGCCGGGTGCCGAGCACCGTCCGCGAGGCCTACGACAAGGCCAACGCGGCCTGACCCCGGCGGTGCCGGTCGGCCGGAGCGGGTGCGGGGCTCCGGTGGTCGCCCGAGGCACACCTGGCACATGCGCGGGGCGCGGAGGAACTCTCTCCGCGCCCTGCGGCGCGTGCCCGTCCGGCCCGTCCGCCCGGCCCCGGGGGCACGGCGGCCTGCCGGGGCACGGGCGCCCCTTCGGGCACCCGCCCGGGCAGCACCGGATCGGGCGGCGGAACAATCACGAGCTGTGCAACGCTGTAGGGGCGAAGCGGTAACGCCGACACCACCGGGATGGCCTACCGGCCCCGGCGGTCGGAGCTGACCCGCCGTCACCGCCGGCCGACTTCTCGCCAGGCGAACACCGCCACCGCGGAAACTGTGCGAGAACCGCCCCGATACCGGGTATGAATGCAGGTGGACGGCGCCAGGGCGTCGTCCGGGGCAGTACGTGCGACCCGCCGGAGACCGTCCGGATCCGCCGAGACCGGTGTTGTTCGCCGATGGCGTAGCGGTATCTGGTGCATCCGGCCCACCTGTGGGAACACCGTCTCCCAGCATCAGGTTGGTATTGGTGTCGGCTGGTCGCGCAGCATGTCGCTCCCGTACCGGGGAGTGAATCCGTGGGCCGCGCCGCTGAGCGGGACTAGCATGCGGAAGGACAGGGCGGGGACCGACCCCGAACTGCCCGACCGCTCTGAGGAGCGATAAACGATGTTCGAGAGGTTCACCGACCGCGCGCGGCGGGTTGTCGTCCTGGCTCAGGAAGAAGCCCGGATGCTCAACCACAACTACATCGGCACCGAGCACATCCTCCTGGGTCTGATCCACGAGGGTGAGGGTGTCGCCGCTAAGGCCCTGGAGAGCCTCGGGATTTCTCTTGAGGCCGTTCGCCAGCAGGTCGAGGAGATCATCGGCCAGGGCCAGCAGGCCCCGTCCGGTCACATTCCCTTCACCCCCCGGGCGAAGAAGGTCCTGGAGCTGTCGCTCCGGGAGGCCCTGCAGCTCGGCCACAACTACATCGGCACCGAGCACATCCTGCTCGGCCTGATCCGCGAGGGCGAGGGCGTCGCCGCCCAGGTCCTGGTGAAGCTCGGCGCCGACCTCAACCGGGTGCGCCAGCAGGTCATCCAGCTGCTCTCCGGCTACCAGACCGGTGGCGGCAAGGAGTCGGCCACGGCCGGCGGGCCCGCCGAGGGCACCCCGTCGACCTCGCTGGTCCTGGACCAGTTCGGCCGCAACCTCACCCAGGCCGCCCGCGAGGCCAAGCTCGACCCGGTGATCGGGCGCGAGAAGGAGATCGAGCGGGTCATGCAGGTGCTGTCCCGCCGCACCAAGAACAACCCCGTGCTGATCGGTGAGCCCGGCGTCGGTAAGACGGCCGTGGTCGAGGGCCTGGCCCAGGCGATCGTCAAGGGCGAGGTCCCGGAGACGCTCAAGGACAAGCAGCTCTACACGCTGGACCTGGGCGCCCTGGTGGCCGGCTCGCGCTACCGCGGTGACTTCGAGGAGCGCCTGAAGAAGGTGCTCAAGGAGATCCGCACCCGCGGCGACATCATCCTGTTCATCGACGAGCTGCACACCCTGGTCGGCGCGGGCGCCGCCGAGGGCGCCATCGACGCCGCCAGCATCCTCAAGCCGATGCTGGCCCGTGGCGAGCTGCAGACCATCGGTGCCACCACGCTCGACGAGTACCGCAAGCACCTGGAGAAGGACGCCGCGCTGGAGCGCCGCTTCCAGCCGATCCAGGTCGCCGAGCCGTCGCTGCCGCACACCATCGAGATCCTCAAGGGTCTGCGCGACCGCTACGAGGCCCACCACCGGGTCTCCATCACGGACGCCGCCCTGGTCGCCGCCGCCACCCTGGCCGACCGGTACATCTCGGACCGCTTCCTGCCGGACAAGGCCATCGACCTGATCGACGAGGCCGGCTCCCGGATGCGCATCCGCCGGATGACCGCGCCGCCGGACCTGCGCGAGTTCGACGAGAAGATCGCCGACGTGCGCCGCGAGAAGGAGAGCGCGATCGACGCGCAGGACTTCGAGAAGGCCGCGTCCCTGCGCGACGACGAGAAGCAGCTCCTGCAGGCCAAGGCCAAGCGCGAGAAGGAGTGGAAGGCCGGCGACATGGATGTCGTCGCGGAGGTCGACGAGGAGCTCATCGCCGAGGTCCTGGCCACCGCCACCGGCATTCCGGTCTTCAAGCTGACCGAGGAGGAGTCCTCCCGTCTGCTGCGCATGGAGGACGAGCTGCACAAGCGCGTCATCGGCCAGAAGGACGCCATCAAGGCGCTCTCCCAGGCCATCCGGCGCACCCGTGCGGGCCTCAAGGACCCGAAGCGCCCCGGCGGCTCGTTCATCTTCGCCGGCCCGTCCGGTGTCGGTAAGACCGAGCTGTCCAAGACGCTCGCCGAGTTCCTCTTCGGCGACGAGGACGCGCTCATCTCGCTCGACATGTCCGAGTTCTCGGAGAAGCACACCGTCTCCCGGCTCTTCGGTTCGCCCCCCGGCTACGTGGGCTACGAGGAGGGCGGCCAGCTGACCGAGAAGGTCCGCCGCAAGCCGTTCTCCGTCGTCCTCTTCGACGAGGTGGAGAAGGCCCACCCGGACATCTTCAACTCGCTGCTGCAGATCCTGGAGGACGGTCGCCTGACCGACTCCCAGGGCCGCGTGGTCGACTTCAAGAACACCGTCATCATCATGACGACCAACCTCGGCACCCGGGACATCTCCAAGGGCTTCAACCTGGGCTTCGCGGCCACGGGTGACTCCACCACCGGGTACGAGCGGATGAAGGCGAAGGTCGGCGAGGAGCTCAAGCAGCACTTCCGCCCCGAGTTCCTGAACCGCGTCGACGACATCGTGGTCTTCCACCAGCTGTCCGAGGAAGACATCATCCAGATCGTCGACCTGATGATCGACAAGGTGGACGGCCGGCTGCGGGACCGCGACATGGGCCTGGAGCTCAGCATCGAGGCCAAGAAGCTGCTCGCCAAGCGCGGCTACGACCCGCTGCTCGGCGCGCGTCCGCTGCGTCGCACCATCCAGCGCGAGATCGAGGACCACCTCTCCGAGAAGATCCTCTTCGGTGAGCTGCGGGCCGGTCACATCGTGGTCGTCGGCGTCGAGGGCGAGGGCAAGGAAGCGAAGTTCACCTTCCGCGGCGAGGAGAAGTCCGCTGTCGCGGACACTCCGGCCGCGGTGGCCTCGCCCGGTCCGGACCTGACGAAGTAGTAACAGTTAACAGATAACAGCACACCGTCTGAGCCCCCGGCGTTCGCGCCGGGGGCTCAGACTTTTTCCGTGCCGTCACGAAAACTGTGATCCACCCCACGAGCTCGCAGGTGGGAGGCCTGGTGGAGCGGTGGTCCGGGTGCGATCGAATATGCAGTCATCTTTAATGCCAATGACGTTGACGGATCGTCAGCTGATAGTGGGTCGCGGAGCATAGCGCCGTAGCCATGTCACGGTCAAGGTCTATCTTTTCCGTCCACGCTTGGATCAAATGTCGTCCACCTGTCTTTCATTGGTTTACCGGATGGCCAAGAGCCGGACCGGTTTGGGGAGGACGTCACAACGTTGAAGATGACCAGGAAAGCCGCCGCGGCCGCCACGGCCGGGGCGGTCATAGCCGCTCTCGGCGCGGGTCTGTTCCCGAGCGTGGCCACCGCGGCCGGCTCGGCACCCGTTCCGAACGACCCCGCCGACGCCGTCCAGTCGGTCAAGACCGACCACAACCTGCCGGGCCCGCTGACCGAGAAGGTCGAGGCCGAGCAGAAGGCCGCCACCGAGCAGCTGCTCGCCGGCACCGCGAAGGTCGAGGAGCACGGCGGCAGCACCAGCGTCAAGCTGGGCAAGGACAAGTACGTCGAGCTCGCCCGTGAGCGGACGGACAAGATCTTCACCATCCTGGTCGACTTCAGCGACCAGGTGGACAACACCACGAAGACGCCGGACGGCAAGATCAAGTTTGGTGGGGACCCCGGTCCGCAGCACAACCAGATCCAGCAGCCCGACGCGGCGACCAACAACTCGACGCTCTGGCAGGCTGACTACAACCAGCAGCACTACCAGGACATGTACTTCAGCAAGACCCAGGACTCGCTGAAGACCTTCTACGAGAAGCAGTCCTCGGGCCGCTACTCCGTCGACGGCCAGGTCACCGACTGGGTGAAGGTCCCGTGGAACGAGGCCCGTTACGGCTCCGACTACTGCGGCCAGCACGTCTGCAACAACGCGCAGGACCTGATCCGCGACGGCGTCAACGCCTGGGTCGCCGACCAGAAGGCCAAGGGCCAGACGGACGCTCAGATCAAGGCCGCCATCGCGCAGTACGACCAGTGGGACCGGTACGACTTCGACCACGACGGCAACTTCAACGAGCCCGACGGTTACATCGACCACTTCCAGATCGTGCACGCCGGTGAGGACCAGTCGGCGGGCGGCGGCAAGCAGGGCGACAACGCGCTGTGGGCCCACCGCTCGTACGTCTACGGCACCGCGGCCGGCTCCGCCGGCCCCGCCGACAACCTGCTCGGCGGCACCCCGGTCGGCTCCACCGGCATCTGGGTCGGTGACTACACCATGCAGCCCGAGAACGGCGGCCTCGGTGTCTTCGCCCACGAGTACGGCCACGACCTCGGTCTGCCGGACCTGTACGACACCTCGGGCAGCGGGATCGACAACTCGGTCGGCTTCTGGTCGCTGATGTCCTCGGGCTCCTGGCTCGGCGAGGGCAAGAACTCGATCGGCGACATGCCGAACGACCTCGACGCCTGGAGCAAGCTCCAGCTCGGCTGGCTCAAGTACGACAAGGCCAAGGCCGGCACCGAGTCGACCCACCACATCGGCCCGGTCGAGTTCAACACCGCCCTTCCGCAGGCACTGGTCGTCGACCTGCCGAAGAAGACGGTCACCACCACGATCAACACCCCGTTCGCGGGTGCCAACGAGTGGTGGAGCGGCAGCGCCGACGACCTGAACGTGTCGCTGACCCGTGACGTCGACCTGACCGGCAAGACCGCCGGCGCGCTGACGGCCAAGGCCTGGTACGACATCGAGCAGGACTTCGACTACGGCTACGCCGAGGTCTCCACCGACGGTGGCGCCAACTGGACCGCCCTGGACGGCACCTTCAACGGGGTCGCGATCCCGAAGAACGCCGCCGACAAGGCCGGCCTGACCGGCAACTCGGGCAACAAGTGGGGCGACCTGTCGTTCCCGCTGAACGCCTACGCGGGTAAGGCCGTCAAGGTCCGCTTCCACTACACCACCGACGGCGGTCTGCACCTCAAGGGCCTGGCCCTGGACGACATCGCCATCTCCGTGGACGGCGCGACCGTCTTCACCGACGGTGCCGAGAACGGCGACAACGGCTGGGCCGCCAAGGGCTTCTCCCGGATCACCGGCCAGTTCTCGAACGACTACGCGCAGTACTACATCGCCGAGAACCGCCAGCACATCTCGTACGACCGGACCCTGAAGACCGGCCCGTACAACTTCGGCTTCGCCAACACCAAGCCGAACTGGGTGGAGCACTACCCCTACCAGGCCGGTCTGCTGATCTGGCTGTGGGACACCTCCCAGAGCGACAACAACGTCACCAACCACCCGGGTTCCGGCCTGGCCCTCCCGATCGACTCGCACCCGACCCCGATCAAGTGGGCCGACGGCACCCTGATGCGCCCGCGCATCCAGGGCTACGACTCGACCTTCGGCTCGCGCAAGGTCGACAGCCTGACCCTGCACAAGAACAGCGTCGAGACGGTCGTCCCGAAGGCCAAGGGCGTCGACGAGTTCAGCGACCTCAAGTCGTACTGGTCGAAGGACAACCCGTACAGCAGCGTCATCGTCCCGAAGACCGGCACCAGCATCGAGGTCGAGAACGAGTCCTCGAACTACCTCGAGACCTGGATCCGCGTCCGCCCGGTCGACAACTGATCGAATCGAGCAGTGACGATCAGCCTCTGACCAGGCACACCTGATTCACCCGTCCGGCCCGTCCCCGCAACTGCGGGGGCGGGCCGGACGCTTGTCCGCGGCGATCGGCGCAGCGTCAGGCCCGGCCGGGCCTGACGCTGCCGCTCACCGAGCGGACGCTCAGACCGGCCGCTTGGGCAGCAGCGCGAGGAAGGCGTCCACCGCGTCCGCGACGTCCCTCCCGGTCCACTCCAGCGCGTCCGCGGCCACCGTGACCTCCGTCATCGACAGCCCCGGCAGGCCCTGCTCCCGCCAGCCGCCGAACAGCGCCGTCCCGGACTCCTCCGCCAGCCGCAGGCCCGCCAGATCCAGTTCCTCGGGGGTGTACGGGAGCCAGAGCTGGAACTGGTGGGTGTGCGGCGGGGCCGGGTGGACCCTGGCCCCCGGAACGCCCGAGAACCCCTCCCCGAGCGCCGCCGCGACCGTCTTGGCGTGTGCGACGTAGCCGTCCAGGCGCGGCAGTTCGCGGTCCAGACCGGCCAGCGCGGCCAGCGCGGCTGGCCACTGCTGGAAGAGCTGGCCCCCGTAGCGGTGCCGCCAGGCCTTGGCGGTCCGGACGAAGGAGGCCCGGCCGGCCAGCGCGGCGCCGCTGATCCCGCCGAGGGTCTTGTAGAAGGAGACGTAGACCGAGTCGGCCTGCGCGGCGATCTCCGGCAACGGACGGCCGAAGTGGACCACCGACTCCCAGAGCCGGGCACCGTCCAGGTGCAGCGCGGCGCCGTGCTCCTCCCGGACCACCGCGGCCACGGCCAGCAGGTCCGCCCAGGACGGCAGGACGAAGCCGGCCTCGCGCAGCGGCAGCTCCAGGACCAGCGCGGCGTACGGCTCGTCGAAGGCCCTGAGCTCGGCCGCCGTCGGCTGGCGCGGCGCGACCGTGGGCCAGACGCTGCGCAGGCCGCTGAGCTGCACCAGCGCGTGCCGCTCGTGGAGTTCGGTGTGGCCGAGCGGGTGCGTGGCCACCGTCGGCAGGCCGGCGGCCTCGGCATGGATCCGCAGCGCGACCTGCTGGGCCATCGTGCCGGTGGGGAAGAACGCCGCGTCCTCGGTGCCGAGCAGCTCGGCCACGCGGTGTTCCAGTGCCCGCACCACGCCGTCGCCGTACATGTCCGGCCGCCGGTCCAGGTCGTACGTGTTCTCGCCGTCCTCGGCCAGGGCGGCGAGCCGCTCGCGCAGGCTTCGCGGCCGGGTGCCGGAGAGCAGCCGCTCGCTGGCCCGCAGCGCGGCGTACCGGCGCTCCTGGCGGCTCGGCCCGTGGCTGCCGTCGGTCTCTTCGCTCCTGTTGGGATACATGCGTCGATGGTCCCGCAGGGAGGGCGCCGGGTCAGCGGTGCGGTCCCGACGGACCCGCCCGGCGCCCGCCAAACACCGGTGACGGGTGGCACTGGTCACAAGCGCCCGCCGCGGTACGAGCGGCGGTAGTAGCGAGGCGCGGCGGCCCCCGGGCGCCCATGGCCCGTGACCGGACTGTCGGATCACATGATCGTTACTCCGTCAGCTTGAATCTCCGGCGCAACGCTGACTACACGCCGTAGTAGGTCACACCTTTTGGGAGTCCGCTCGGTGACGGTTACACCTGAGTGGTCCCCCGCTCAGCACGCCCGAACGGGCTCGTTGTGCCCCCGTACGTCCGTGAGGTTGAGCTACCCGATGTCTTCCGTCCCGCCCATGGGGCCGGCCCTCCGCCGCCTCGCCGCCCGCGCGGCGACCCAGGCGACGACCTGGCAGCCCCGGCTCGGCCAGGCCGTCCGCACCCACGCCGCCCCGCTGCGCACGCTCACCGCGCCCCGTCACACCCTGCCCGGCGGCCCGCTCCGGACCGACCGCCACCGCACCGTCACCGCGATCGGCGCGAGCGCGGTGATACTGTCCGGCGCCCTGCTGGTCGCCGCCCCGGGCAGCGCCTCGGCGCAGACGGTCATACCCACCACCCCCGGCAGCTCGGCGTTCACCGCCTCGCCGGACGCGGTGCCCGCCCCCGCGCCGGTGCAGGTCGCCGGCCCGAGCTCGTACCACCTGCCGCAGCACGGCTCGGCGCAGGAGTACGTGGCGGTGGCCGCCAACCTGCTGCCCCCGGAGCCGCCGGCAGCGCCCGCGCCCGCGCCGTCCGCCGACCAGGCTCCGGCGCCCGAGCCCGCCCCTGCTCCGGCCCCCGAGCCCGCCCCCGCCCCTGCCCCTGCCCCGGCACCGGCGCCTGCCCCGGCCCCCGAGTGGTCCGCCCCGGTGCCGGGCGCGCCGACCAGCAATCCGTACGGCGTGGCCAACCCGGAGTACGCGGCCGGCTACCACACCGGGGTGGACTTCGCGGTGAAGCCGGGCACCCCGCTGCTCGCGGTCGGCAACGCCACCGTGGTGTCGGCCGGCTGGGACGGCGCCTACGGCAAGGAGGTCGTGCTGCGGCTGGCCGACGGGCGGTTCGCGCAGTACGCGCACATGTCGGCGATCTCGGTGTCGGCGGGTGACCGGGTGTCGGCCGCCGAGCAGATCGGCCGGTCCGGGAACACCGGCAACTCGACCGGTCCCCACCTGCACTTCGAGATCCGCTCCAGCAACCACTACGGCGCGGTGATCAACCCGATCGCCTACCTCTCCGGGCACGGCGTCACCGGCTTCTGAGGCCACGGCGAACGACGAGGGCGGGCCGGTCGGTGACCGGCCCGCCCTCGGGCGTCATGGGTGGCTCGGGCCTCGCCCGAACGCGTGTCGGCAGACCGGTTCAGACCCGCGCCGGGGGGCTGATCAGGGCGCCGATCTCCAGCGCGACCCGCTGCGCCGCCGCCATCGCCTCCTCGACGGTGGCCACCGGTACCGCGTGCTCCGGGACGTGCCCGGGCTTCTGGCCCTCGGAGGCGTCCTGCTTGATCAGGAACAGTGCCGAGTTGATGGTGAACAACGACATCGCGGCACGCAGCCGGTCCTCGAAGGTGGCGTCCGGGCCGTGCACCAGCTGGACCATCGCGATCATGCGCTCCTTGAACTCCAGCCCGGCGGGCGAGTCGCGCAGCGCGGGCTGGTTCTCGTGGAAGAAGCGCAGCAGCGGGGCCCGCTCCGACATGCCAGCAGCGAACCGTCGGATCAGCTCGTCCCGCAGCGCGGGCGTCCACTCCTGCTCCCGGCCCCAGGCGATGGTCTCGTCGATCGGCGCGGCCATGCTCTGCACGATGCCGTGGACGATGTCGTCCTTGGTCTTGAAGTGGTAGTAGAGCGCGGCCTTGGTGACGCCGAGGCGGTCGGCGATCTCCCGCAGCGAGGTCTGCTCGTAACCCTGTTCGGCGAAGAGCTCCAGTGCGACCGCGACGATGCGGGCCCGGGTGTCGCTGCGGGGGCTGTGCGTCGTACCCATGGCCTGCCTCGTTGACTGCGTCGGTGACTACTGCGGCTGCGTTCGGCGGGCGCCGGTCCAACGCCTGTCCGAACTCATTCTCCCCGCCCGGGCGGTCGGCCGAGAAACTGGCTTGACGACCGGCTAGTGGACAACTTACCGTGCCGACGGTCCACAAACTAGCCGGGCGACAAGTAAGTAAGCCTTCCGCAGGCCAGATCGGTCGTCCGCCTCCAGTCCGGGAGACACCACCCCATGTCACAACCCAAGGCCGAAACCCCGGCGCCGGAAACGAAGACGACCGAGGAGGAGCAGCCGCGCTCCCCCCGCGAGATCCGCCTGGTCATGATCGGCCTGGTGGTCACCATGCTGCTGGCCATGCTCGACAACCTGATCGTCGGCACCGCGATGCCGACGATCGTCGGCGACCTCGGCGGCGCCGAGCACCTGGCCTGGGTGGTGACCTCGTACACCCTGGCCACCGCCGCCTCCACCCCGATCTGGGGCAAGCTCGGCGACCTCTACGGCCGCAAGGGCACCTTCCTCACCTCGATCGTCATCTTCCTCGCGGGCTCGGCCCTCTCCGGCCTCTCGCAGAACATGAACGAGCTGATCGGCTTCCGCGCCCTCCAGGGCCTGGGCGCCGGCGGTCTGATGGTCGGCGTGATGTCGATCATGGGCGCGCTGGTCCCGCCGCGTGACCGCGGCAAGTACCAGGGCATGTTCGCCGCGGTGATGGCACTGGCCACCATCGGCGGCCCGCTGGTCGGCGGCTTCATCACCGACCACCTGAGCTGGCACTGGACCTTCTACATCAACCTGCCGCTCGGCGTGGTCGCGCTCGCCGTCGTCGTGGTCACCCTGAAGCTGCCGAAGGTCCGCAGCAAGGCCCGCATCGACTACCTCGGCGCGCTCCTGCTCACCACCGGCATCACCGCACTCACCCTGATCACCACCTGGGGCGGCCAGGAGTACGCCTGGGGCTCCAAGCAGATCCTGGGCCTGGCCGCGCTCGCCGCCGCCACGCTGATCGCCTTCTGCTACGTCGAGCAGCGGGTCGAGGAGCCGATGCTCCCGCTCGACCTGTTCAAGAACCTGAACTTCACCCTGGTGTCGCTGATCGGCTTCATCGTCGGCTTCGTGATGTTCGGCTCGACCGTCTTCCTGCCGCTCTACCAGCAGACCGTGCAGGGCGCCTCGGCCACCAACTCGGGTCTGCTGCTGATGCCGATGATGTTCGGCATGCTGGTCATCTCCCTGGTGGTCGGCCAGGCGGTGACCAAGACCGGCAAGTACCGGATCTACCCGATCATCGGCACGATCGTGATGACCGTCGGCATGCTGCTGCTGTCCACGCTCTCCACCGACACCAGCGGCTTCACCTCCGCCTGCTGGATGGTGGTGCTCGGCGCCGGCATGGGCTTCCTGATGCAGATCACCATGCTGGTCGCGCAGAACAGCGTCGAGCTCAAGGACATGGGCGTGGCCAGCTCCACCGCCACGCTGTTCCGTACCATCGGCGGTTCCTTCGGCGTGGCGCTGTTCGGCGCCCTGTTCAACAGCCGGGTCTCCGAGACCATGAAGGAGCGGCTCGGCGACGCGGCCGCCAACGGCGGCGGCAAGGGCGACCCGGGCTCCCTGAGCCCGGCCGCGCTGCGGGAGCTGCCCGCCCCGGTCCAGGACGCCTACCACCACGCCGTGGCCAACGGCATGCACACCGTCTTCCTCTGGGGTGCCGCCGTCGCGGTGATCTCGATCGCCGCCGCGGTGTTCATGCGCGAGGTGCCGCTGCGCGGCACCGGCTCGCCGGCGAAGGGCGACGACAAGGGCACCGAGCCCAACGTCGAGGCCGTCGCGATCTGACGCCCCCAAGTCCCCCCTCCCGCGCCGGGAGGGGGGATTTCGCGTCTCCGGGCGTTTGTGACTCGGGCGTTCGGTGGCTCCGGCGTTCGGTGGCTCCGGGCAGTCGCGTCCCCGGGCATTCGCGGCTCCGGCGTTTCGCGTCGCCTGCGTTTCGCGGCTGCGGGCACGCGTGCGCGGAGGGGGCGGCGCGAGCGGCAGCCGCCCGATGCTACTGCGGCAGCCGGTAGACGCCCTGCTCCACCGGCTCGACCAGGCCGTCGGCGACCAGTCCGTCCAGCGCCCGGGCCCGCTGCACCGCGTCCGGCCAGACCGCGTCCAGCCGCACCTGCTCGACCGTGCCGTGCGCGTCCCGCAGCACCGCGAGGAGCTTCCCGCGCACCTGCCGGTCGGTCCCCTCGTAGGACTGGCCACGCCGGGCCGGGCCCTCGTAGGGCGGGCAGCCGGCCCGCTGCCAGGCGCAGTGGCTGAACAGCGGACAGCCGCCGCACTCCGGCCCGCGCGCCGTGCAGACCAGCGCCCCGAGCTCCATCACGCCGACCGCCCAGGTCGCCGCCGTCTCGGCGTCGTCGGGCAGCAGCGCGGCGGCCGTCCGCCGCTCGGCCGCCGTGGTGGCCTGGGCCGGGTACTCCACCCCCGTCACCGCGCGGGCGAAGACCCGCCGGACGTTGGTGTCCAGCACCACGTGCCGCTGACGGAAGGCGAAGGACGCCACCGCGGCCGCCGTGTACTCCCCCACCCCCGGCAGCGAGAGCAGCGTCGCGTGGTCGTCCGGGACGACGCCGCCGTGCGTCTCGGTGATCGCCACCGCCGCCCCGTGCAGGCGCAGCGCCCGCCGGGGGTAGCCGAGGCGGCCCCACATCCGGACCGCCTCGCCGGGCGCGTCGGCCGCCAGGTCCGCCGGTGTCGGCCAGCGCTCCAGCCAGGCCTCGTAGACGGGCAGCACCCGCTTCACCGGGGTCTGCTGAAGCATGAACTCGCTGACCATCACCGCCCAGGGCGATGCCTCCGAGGTCCGCCAGGGGAGATCGCGCGCATGGGCGTCGTACCAGCCGAGGACGGTCGAGTGCAGCACCGGCAGCGGCAGCGGCAGTGCCGGCGGGGCAGCCGCTGTGGACGCGGGGGCGGGGACGGCGGGGGTGACGGTGATGGCAGCCATGGCCCTGCGATCCTCCCATGTCCGCGCCGGGACCCGAAGCGGATGGGTGAACTCCGGATTCCTTCGAAAGGCCCCCACCAGGCCTCCCCCGAACGGCGCATATGGCGGATCATGTGAAAGAAGGGGCGAGTGTGCGGTGTTGGTGAGTCAAAGGGCACACACAGTCTCGTAGAGTTCGGGTGTGCCCTCTCTGCGTCAACCCGTGGGACCGTTGCCTGCCTCGATCTACTGGCGACGGCGCCTTGTCGTGCTCGTCGCCGTCGCCGCGGTCGTCGCCCTGCTCGTCTGGCTGATGTCCGATCAGGGCGGTGGTGGTGACGGACCGGCGGGCAAGGCCGCGCAGGCCGCGCCGTCCCAGACCCAGACCCCCGCCGAGGCGATCACGCCCGGCGCGTCCCCGAGCGGCCCCGCGAACAACTCGCGCCCCGGCGGCGGCGGGACGGGCGGCACCAACCCGACCGGGGGCGCGGTCTCCGGATCCGGCGGCGGTGACGTCAGTCTCAGCACCGGCGGCACGGGCGGCGCGCCCAACCCGGCCCCCGCCACCGGCGGATCGGCCACGGGCGGGTCCGCCGCGGGCGGCTCGGCCACGGGCGGCGGCGCGGCCGGCGGCACCAGCGGCGGTGGCGGCACTCCCCCCGTGAACACCTCCGAGGTGATGGCGCTGCCCGTCTGCGCCTCCTCCCAGGTGACGCTGGAACTGGCCAGTGCCCAGAACTCCTACCAGCCCAAGGACAAGCCGAAGCTGACGCTGACCGTCCACAACTCCTCCGGCGCCAACTGCCGGGTGGACCTGGGCCGGACGGCCTCGGCCATCACCGTGACGGCCAGCAACGGCGACCGCGTCTGGTCCTCCGGCGACTGCCCGGCCGACCGCGGCAGCAACTGGGCGCAGATCCCGGCGAACGGCGGCCTGACCGAGACCTTCAGCTGGGACCGCGGCCGCAGCAAGCCGCAGTGCGCCACCGCCGACGCGACCAGCGCTCCCGCCGGCACCTACCTGGTGGTCGCCGACCTCACCGGCCTCTCCGGGGGCCAGGTGTCGGCTCGCTCCTCGATCCGCCTGGAGAGCTGAGCACCCCCCGAACACCCCGCCCCCGAAGCCCCGGCGCCCGTCGCGCCGGGGCTTCGGCGCGTTCCGGCCGCCCGGGCGGCACACCCCGCCGCGGCGGCGTTGAGGAAGGGTGTCGGCCGGTGTCCGCGGGTGACGCCCGGACGGCGGCCGGATCCCGCCCGTTCCGAGCAGGGCCGGCACGTGGTGGCCCGCCACGGCGGCCGCATCCAGCGAACCTGGCACCGGGCGGTGAAGGGCCACGAGGCCGCCCTGACGGCCAGGCAGGCCCGGCGGCCGGCTGCCGACCCAGGGGGTCGCGGCGACCATCGCGGGCAGCACCTACGGGGTCGCCGAGGGCGCCGAGGAGGTCGGGGTCCGGGTGCTCGACAACGGCGGCGACAGCGGCGCGACGGCAACAGCGCCCCGGCAACGGTGACGCGGCGACAGTGACCCGGCAACGGAGCCCGAGAACGGGCCGGCCCCCGGAGATCGCTCCCCGGGGGCCGGCCCCGCGTACCGGGGCACCGTCAGACGTAGCGCTCCAGGATGGACGATTCGGCAAGGCGGGACAGGCCCTCGCGCACCGAGCGCGCCCTGGTCTCGCCGACGCCCTCGACCGTCTGCAGATCGTCGATGCTGGCCGCGAGCAGCTTCTGCAGTCCGCCGAAATGCTCGACCAGCCGCTCTATCACGGTGTTGGGCAGGCGCGGGATCTTGGCCAGCAGCCGGTAGCCGCGCGGCGAGACCGCGGAGTCCAGCGACTCCGGCGTGCCCGAGTACCCGAGCGCCTTGGCGACGGTCTGCAGGTCGAGCAGCTCGGCGTGGGTCAGCGCCTCCAGATCGGCCAGCACCTCGGTGACCGTCCGGCCCTTCTTGGCGGCCCGCTCCGGGAAGTAGTCCCGGGCGACCAGCTCGCGCTCCGGCTCCACACCCGCGATCAGCTCGTCCAGTTGGAGCGAGAGCAGCCGGCCGTCGATGCCGAGCTCCAGCACGTAGCCGGCGATCTCGGTGGCGATCAGCCGGACCATCTCCAGCCGCTGGGCGACGGCGGTGACGTCCCGGACCGTCACCAGGTCCTCGATCTCCAGGGCGGAGAGCGTCCCGGCCACCTCGTCCAGCCGGAGCTTGTACCGCTCCAGGGTGGCCAGCGCCTGGTTCGCCCGGGAGAGGACGGTGGTCGAGTCCTCCAGCACCCGGCGGGTGCCGTTGACGTACATCGCGATCAGCCGCATCGAGTGCGAGACCGCGACCACCGGGAACCCGGTCTGCCGGTTGACCCGCTCCGCGGTGCGGTGGCGGGTGCCGGTCTCGTCGGTGGGGATGGTGGAGTCCGGCATCAGGTGGACCCCGGCCCGGACGATCTTGGTGATGTCCTTGTCCAGCACCACGGCGCCGTCGAGCTTGCACAGCTCGCGCAGCCGGGTCGCGGTGAACTCGACGTCCAGGACGAACCCACCGGTACAGATCGACTCGACGGTCTTGTCGAAGCCGAGCACGATCAGACCGCCCGTGTTGGCCCGCAGCACCCGCTCCAGGCCGTCACGCAGCCCCGTGCCGGGGGCGATGGCGGTGAGGGAGGCCCGGAGCAGGGCCTCCTCGCGGGAGGACTTGTCCGCCCGGTCGCTGGCTGCCACGTGACTCCTCCGGTCGACCCCGTACCGCGCGCCTCGCGCCGGGCGCCGGCCTACGGTCTGTCGCTCTGTCGCTTATTACTGCCTTATTGCCGATTGGACAGGGGAAAGTCTAACTGCGTGCGGCATTAACAGGGCTTGGGTCAGCGCAGTTCGTCCGAGTCGATCGGCTCCCACCCCTCCATGAGCTCCTCCGGGTAGGCGGCGACGGGTGCTGCGACGGGTGCTGCGGCGGTGGCCCGACGCGGGGTGGGCGGCGTCGACGCCGCCTCGCCGCGCGGCTTGGCGGCGGCCCGGCGACGGCCCGGGATGGCCCGCAACGCCTCACCGATGTCCGCGACCTCGACCACCTTCATCCCCGCCGGCACCTTGCCCGGGTCCGGCGGGACCAGCGCGTGCGTGAAGCCCAGCCGGTGCGCCTCGGCCAGCCGCCGCTGCACACCCGTCACCCGCCGCACCTCGCCCGCGAGCCCGACCTCACCGATCGCCACCAGGTTGCTCGGCAGCGGGGTGTCCGAGGAGGAACTGGCGACGGCGAGGGCGATCGCGAGGTCCGCCGACGGCTCGCTCAGCTTCACCCCGCCGACCGTCGCGGTGTAGATGTCCTGCTTGCCGAGCTTGACCCCGCCGTGCCGCTCGACCACGGCCAGGATCATCGCGATCCGGGGCGACTCCAGACCGGAGGTCGTCCGGCGCGGGGACGGGATCTGCGAATCCACCATCAGCGCCTGGACCTCCGCCACCAGCGGGCGGCGGCCCTCCAGGGTGACGGTCAGGCAGGTGCCGGGGACGGGCTTGTCACGCCTGGTCAGGAAGAGGCCGGACGGATCGGCCAGGCCCACGATGCCCTCGTCGTGCAGCTCGAAGCAGCCGACCTCGTCGGTGGCGCCGTACCGGTTCTTGACCCCGCGGATGATGCGCAGCCGGGCGTGCCGGTCCCCCTCGAAGCTCAGCACCACGTCCACCAGGTGCTCCAGCAGGCGGGGGCCGGCGATCTGGCCGTCCTTGGTGACGTGGCCGACCAGCAGGGTGGCCATGCCACGGTCCTTGGACGCCCGGATCAGCGCACCGGCCACCTCGCGGACCTGGGCCGGCCCGCCGGGTGCGCCGTCCAGCTCGGCGGAGGCGATGGTCTGCACCGAGTCCAGGATCAGCAGACCCGGATTCACCGCCTCGATGTGCCCGAGGACGGCGCCGAGATCCGACTCGGCGGCGAGGTACAGGTGCTCGGAGAGCGCGTTGATCCGGTCCGCCCGCAGCCGGACCTGGCCGGCCGACTCCTCGCCGGTGACGTAGAGCGTGCGGTGCTGGGCACTGGCCGCCTTGGACGCGACGTCCAGCAGCAGGGTGGACTTGCCGACGCCGGGCTCGCCGGCCAGCAGCACCACGGCGCCGGGGACGAGGCCGCCGCCGAGCACCCGGTCCAGCTCGGGCACGCCGGTGGAGCGGGCCGTCGCCACCTGGCCGTCGACCTGGCCGATCGGGCGGGCGGGCGCGCTCACCGGCCCGGCGGCCGTCGTCCTGATCGGCACCGCGCCGTACTCCTCGACCGTGCCCCAGGCGTTGCACTCCGGGCAGCGGCCGACCCATTTGGGCAGCTGGTTGCCGCACTCGGTGCAGCGGTACGCCGGGCGCGGCTTGGCGGTGGTCTTGGTGCGGGCAGCCATGCGGTCACCGTAGCGCCTGGGTCCGACAACGCGGGTGGGGCGGCGGGGCCGGCGGCGCGGGCGTGGGGGCGGGAGGGTCGTCCGGTGGCTTCGGGGCCGTCGTTCGACGGGAGCGCGGGTGGGACGGTGGGGGCGGCCGCGGTCCACGAATGGGCGATGTTGTTACCCGAAAGAAGTACAACAGCGGGGAACAGCCCGGGCACGGCCCCCGGCGTCTCTACCGTCGGACGGGTGACAACGCGTACTGAAGGGCCGCGCGACCCCGTGCTCGCGGCGTACGACCGGCAGGTGGACGGCCTGTTCACCTACTGCCTCTCGGTGCTGTGCGAGCACGACGCGGCCGCCGCCGCCCTGCGCGAGGTGCGTGAACTGGCGCTGCGGCACGGGGCCCGCCTGGCCGAGCCCGGACTGGTCCGGGCCTGGCTGTACTCGCTGGCCCGGTACTGCTGCCTGCGCCGCCTGGAGGACGGGGCCGGCTTCGGCCCGGGCGCTGGCGCCGGTGCCGTTGATGCGGCGGCCGGCGCGCATGCGGCCGGGCCGGTCGGGGTGACCGGTGCGGGGGCGGCCGGGCTCTCGGCGGCGGAGGCCGGCCGGCGGCGGCAGGAGTTGGCCTCGCTCGCCTGGCCCGAGGCGGCCGGCACCGACCCCGAGCAGCGCGAGGCGCTGGAGCTGTCGGTGCGCCACCGGCTGAGCCCGATCGAGGTGGCGGCCGTACTGGGGGTCCCCTTCGAGTCCTCCCGTGCGCTGCTCGCCTCGGCCGAGGCCGAGGTCGGCCGGACCAGGGCGGCGCTGCTGGTGCTCGGCGTCGGCAGCTGTCCCGAACTGGACCGGCTCGGCGGGGCCGGGGCGGAGAGCTGGCGGGACTGGGTGCTCGGCCCCGCACTGCGCCGGGAGCTGGTGCAGCACGTGGCGGACTGTCCGACCTGTCGGGGTACCGCGGAGCGGGTGGCCGGCGAGGTGCTGCAGGGCGCCGAGGGCCTGTCGGGGCTGCCGGTGCTGTCGGCACCCGGGGCCGCCGGGGGCCGGCGGGACGACGCGGCACAGCGCGAAGACGGGGCGACGTTCCTGCCGCGCGTGGCGGGAGAGGCCGTGTGGCGCAGGTCGTCGGCGCCGGCGCCGGTGGTCGAGCCGGGCCTGCGGTTCGACCAGGGCGGGTTCCCCCGCCACCGCGTGCCGGACAGCGGCCGGGCCCGGGCGGTACGCCGCCGGGTGGTGACCACCGGGGTGCTGGCCGCCGTACTGGCCGCGCCGGTGGTCGCGCTCTGGGCCGGTCACCGGGGCGGTAGCGGCACCGGGGCGGCGGCCTCGGTCTCCTCGGTCCGGGTCGAGGACGACGGGCGGACGGCCGGGCGCCGGCCGAGCGGACCGGTCGCCGGGCAGGCGGGCGAGGTGGTGGGGGCCGTGGGGGCGGCTCCGGCGGTGGCCGGGCTGGAGCTGGCCGGGGCCGGACCGAGGTCTGCAGAAACGTTGCTTCCTGGGATCCAGGGCCCCGCGATCCCGGTGCCCGGCCGGGGCGCGACCCCGCTCGGCAGCCCGACGCTGATCGCCGCACCGGCCCCCACCGCCACCGGCACCGGCACCGCCACCGGCCCCGGCCCGGGGTCCGCGCCGGCGGGGGCACCCGCTCCCGCACCGGTCGGGCTGCTGACGGTCGAGGCCGGCGACTACGGCACCCGGACCGTCCTCACCCTGACCAACTCCGGCGCCACCGAGATCCGCTGGCACGCCGAGGTGGACGCCGGCTGGCTCCGGCTCAGCCGGGACGCCGGGACGCTCGCGCCGGGCCAGCGGATCACGGTGATCGTCACCGTCGACGAGGACCTCGCACCGAACACGCACTGGACCGCCCGGATCGCGCTGCCGCCCTCACAGGCGGTGGTCACCCTGGAGGGCGGTCCGCAGCACCGGGGCGGCAGCACCTCCGTCCCGGCCGAGCCGAGCACCACCCCGACCGGCCCGGGCCCCGCGCCCACCGGCGGTACGCCGTCCGCCCCACCGACCGGTCCCGGGCCCACGGCGACGCCGTCCTCGCCGGCCGCCACGGCCTCGCCGACCGCCACGCGGACGGCCGCACCGACCACGGCTCCGTCGGCGACGCCCGGCGGGACACCCACGGGGGCGCCGACGGGGACGCCGAGCGGAACGGCGTCGACGGGTGGGTCCGCCTCGCCGGCCACGACGGGCGGCGCGTCCGCCCCCGCGTCGGCGCGCTGAACCGGAGAGACGGTGGCGGGCGGGCGGGTCGGCCGCCACCGGGGCGGCCCGCCGTCGCGCAGCGGTCGCCGGGCCTCAGCCGGTCAGACCGGCGATGGCGTCACCGACGTACTTCGCGCCGAGGACGACCAGGACGACCATCGTGATCGCCGCGTTGTGCGTGGCCAGCCACGCCTTCCACTCGCCCAGCACCCGGGCCGACCGGTCGCCGCCGAACAGGTGGACCGCCAGCGGCACCACGGTGCAGAGCGAGCCGATCAGCACCATCAGCACGGCCGCGACCGCCTTGCCGGCGCCGGAGGCCGTACTCGTCGCGATCGAGACCGCACCGCCCACCGCCAGGACCAGGTTCTTCGGGTTGGCCGCCACCAGGGCGGCCGCCAACCCGGCCGCCCTGCCCGGGGTGAAGCGGTCGACCGCCTGCATCCACTTCGGCGGCCCGTGCACATGGCCCTCGCGCGGGCGGCCCCTCCACTGTCTGAACCCCAGCAGCAGGAACAGCAGACCCAGCGCCAGCTTCAGCCACCACGCCCAGGTCGGCTCGGAGGTGTCGGCGCTCAGCCCCGAGCCGACCAGCACCACCACGGTGACCACCGCCGCCAGCGCCACCACCCAGCCGGCGGTGAACGCCAGGCCGTTGGTCCTGCCCTTCGGGGTCGCCACTATCAGGACCACCGCGACCAGCGGCATCGGGCTGATCGCGATACCCACGGCCGAGGCCAGCATCTGGCCGACGGCCTCACCCATCCCCTTCTCCTCCCTGCCACCGGCGTGCGGACGGCCGCTCAGCTCCGCCGGATCGGAGGCACCCGGTAGGTGCCGTCGAGGACGGCCGGCTTCGGCTGGTAGAGCCGGATGATCGGCCGGAACTCCCCCTCCGGGGTCGGCAGCCAGTTCGCCGCCTCCACCGGGTCGGCGGGAGGGTGGTGCTGCAGTCGGAGCGTCAGCGAACCGTCCTCGTCGTGGACCAGACCGGGCGTGCGGTCGCCGATCGAGTAGCGCGCGATCGGGTTCGCGACCAGGTAGTGGTCCGGCAGGCCGTACATGGTGACGGACCAGAAGGCCTCGACCGGCGGCGGCTGGTCCAGCCGCAGCGTGTACGCGTGGGCACCGCTGAGCGGCCGGCCGTCGGCGTCGTCGTTGGTCACCGCGTACGTCGCCTCGTACGCGTGGTTGCCCCAGAGGCCGGCCCGGGCGGCGGCCGCCCGGCTGAGGTAGGCGGCACGGCGGTCGGGGATGCGCCACTCGGGGTCGTCGACGGTGCCGGGGCCGAGGAAGTCGACGTTGTAGTCGAACAGGTGCAGTGCCGTGCGCCACTCGCCGGCCGGGTGGTCCTCCGGCGGCCGGGTGGCGGCCTCGACCCGCTCCCGGCCCGCCGCCAGACCCTTGAGCAGGGCGAGGGTCCAGTCGGGCGCGGCGGCGCGGTAGGGCGACGGCCCGGCGTCGAGCAGGCCGAGCGGGGCGAAGCGCTGCTGGTACTCGATGTCGGGCCCGGCGGGCGGGAAGGCCGCCATCCAGATCCGGAGCCGTTCGAAGAAGGCCAGCCGCTCGGGCACCTCCGGGTCCGGCGCCGGCAGTCCGGCGGCCAGGCCGCCCGGCTCCAGCGGTTCGAGCGTCAGCCCCTCCTGGAGGGCCCGGACCCGCGGCAGGTCGTCCGGGCCGGTGCAGGCGAAGCGGCCCACGACGGTGGCCACGGTGGTCGGCGAGACGATCACCCGGTCCCGGTCCGGCGGGGTCCCGTGCCAGCCGGGCGGGACGACCAGCCAGGTCTGCGCACCGGTGCCGGTGGCCCGCCGGCCGAGGTAGGCGAAGTTGTCCGTCCACGCGCCGACGAACTGGAGCACGTAGTAGGCCCCGGCGGTGTCCGGCACCCGCACCACCTGCGGGCCCTCGGAGAGGTCGAGCTGGGCGATCGAGTAGACGATGTCGTTGTTGACGGAGACGAAGGGGTCGTCCGGGCCGGCCAGCCGGGTGGCGTGGCTGAAGTCGTTGAACGGTGCCGCCGGCAGGGTCCCCATGCCGCCCTCGGTGAAACGCTCGACCATGGTGAGGTCGGAGACCAGCGGGTAGCCGTAGACGTAGGCGTCGGCGGCCAGGGCCTCCAGCTCGGGCTGGGTCATCGGCAGTCCTTCTCGGGTCCGGGTGGGCGGGGGCGGGGGCGGGTGGGGGCGGCGGTGCCGGAGCCGCGCGGCATCGGGTCGGCGCGGCATCCGGTCAGCTCGGCATCGGGTCGGCGCGCGTCAGCGGCGGGAGCGTCCAGCGGCCGTCGAGGACCTGCTCGTCGGGGCCGTAGAGCCGGATGACGACGGTGAACGGGCCGTCGGGCGCGGGCAGCCAGTTGGCCGAGTGCTGGGCGTCGGCCGGCCGCTTGTGCCGGATGTACAGGGTCAGGCCGCCGTCCGGGTCACGGACCAGCCCGGGGGTGCGGTCGCCGATCGAGTAGCGGTCCAGGGGGTTGTCGACCAGCAGGCGGTCCGGGAGCGCGTACATGGTGGCCGACCAGAAGAACCGCGCGGGCGGGAGCCGGTCCGGGCCGAAGCGCAGGACGTAGTCGTGCTCGCTGGCGTTCAGCGGGCTCTCGCCGTTGCTGTCGGCGGCCCAGCCGCCGTACCAGGCCTCCTCGGCGGGCAGCCCGTACAGGCCCTTCAGGGCGGCGACGGCCCGCGTGAGGTGGTTCGTGCCGAGTTGCTCGCGCGTGCCGAAGAGGCCGGTCGACACGACGGTCCGTTCGGCCGCCCGGGCGAGCTCGGCCCGGGCGTCGGCGATACCGCGCTCGATCTCGGCGCGGACCTCCAGCGGCAGCGCGGCGGGCTCGAACTCGCCCCGGCCGTCGATGCCCAGATCGGTGAGCCGGCCGCGCAGATCCGCCTCGGCGGGCAGCACCGGGAAGAACTCGAGCAGGAAGTCGAGGAAGCTGAAGAACTCGACGGTGCCCAGCACCTCCTCCCGCCAGACCGGCCAGACGGGGTTGGGCGCGGGCGGCGGCGGCGCGGTGCCCGCGTACTCGTGCAACGGCCGCAGCCGGTACTGCCGCTGGATGCCCTTCAGCTCCTCGATCGCCTCGGGCGACGTACCACCGAGGTAGGTGCGCCCGAGGATGCCGATCAGCTCGGTGGCGGTGCGGATCACGCCGGCCGTGCCGTCGGGCACCGTGCCCTGCCAGCCGGGGCCCGCCACCAGGTAGTCGCCGGCCTCCTGGCCGGTGGTGCGGGAACCGATGAACCCGGCGTACAGCGTGTCGAGTTCGTGCAGCGGGAGGACGTAGTAGCGGTCCTCGGCGGGTACCGAGACCACCCACGGCTCGGCCCGCAGATCGAGCCAGGCCCAGGAATGCGGGGTGTCGTTGTCGGGCGTGACGACGTCGGTGTCGGCCGGGGTGAAGGGCTGCGGATAGTGCCGGAAGACGCCGAAGCCGCCGACGTGGCGCGGGTCCGCGTCGTCGACCGCCTGCGGGTAGAGCGTCCGGTAGTTCTCCAGGAGTGGGAACCCCCAGATCCACGCCTCGGCGGCGGTCGCGCGGACGGTGGTCGGATCCACGAGTGCCGGGTTGCCCATGCTGACGATCTCCCTGGCTCGGCACATGCCTCTTTACGGACCAACAGGTACAAACGGATCCTAGGGTTCGCCCAGTCGATCAGCATGTCGACGATGGCGCACGGGTGCCGGGCGGCGTCCCGAGCGCGGCGTCCGCCCAGCGCGAACGGGTGTCTGGCGGGGGTCCGAGCAGGACAGGCTGTCGCCATGAAGATCCTTTTGCTCGGCGGTTCGTCCTTCCTGGGGCGGGCCTTCGCTTCGGAGGCCCTCGCCCGCGGCCACGAGGTGACCACCTTCAACCGCGGCCGCTCCGGCACCGACCTGCCCGGTGTCGAAGCCGTCCGGGGCGAGCGCGACTCGGCCGACGACCTGACCCGACTGGTCGAGGGGCGGCGGTGGGACGCCGTCGTCGACACCTCGGCGCAGCAGCCCGCTCAGGCCGCCCTCTCCGCCCGGCTGCTGCGCGAGCACGCCGGCCACTACACCTTCGTCTCCTCCGTGCACGCCTTCGCCGACTGGCCGGCCCGGGCGGTGGACGAGACCGCCCCCCTGCACCCCTGCCCCGCCGACACCCCGCCCGATCAACCGCCCGGCAACCCCCTCAAGGCCGGTTGCGAACGCGCGGTGCTGGAGGAGTTCGGGGCCGACCGCACCCTGATCCTCAACAGCGGTCTGCTCATCGGCCCCCACGAGAACGGGGGCCGCCTGCCGTGGTGGCTGGAGCGGATGGCTCGCGGCGGCCGGGTACTGGCGCCGGGCGACCCGGACCGGGCGATGCAGGTCATCGATGTCCGCGACTTCGCGGCGTTCGGCGTGGACGCACTGGTGGCGGGCCGCACCGGGCGCTTCATCACCACCGCCCCGACCGGGAACGTCACCTTCGGGGAGTTCCTGACGACCTGCGTGGAGGTCGTCGGCGAGGCCACCGACGAGGGCGGCGGCGCCCACTCGCCCGCCGAACTCGTCTGGGTCGAGGACGGCCCGCTGCTCGCCGAGGGCCCGGACAGCGTCCAGCCGTGGAGTGAACTCCCGCTCTGGGCACCCGACGTACCGGAGATGGCGGGCGTATGGCTCGCCGACACCACCCGGGCGCAGGCTGCCGGGCTGCGCTGCCGGCCGTTCGCCGAGACCGCGCGCGACACCTGGGCCTGGCTACGGCGACGGGGCCCGGCCGAGGACACCGACGCCGACGGCCTCAAGGGCCGCAAGGGCGCGGCCCACAAGGCCGGCATCGTCCCGGCGAAGGAGCAGCGCCTGCTCGCCGCCCTCGCGTAGCGCCGTGCCGTGCTGTGCCGTCCGCGCGGAACACGGCATCCGGCGACCCGGTACCCGTGCCAACGGCCGGCCCGGCGCTGGACTCTGCGCGGGACGGCGCGCCCAGGGGTAGGAGGCCGACCGATGTGACCTCCTACCCCCGCGCCTCGGAAAGCCGGAGGCCGCCGCCCTCCCGAGGCGGCGAACCGACAGCCGCAGCGGACTCGGTGGCCCGGCCAGATCAGTGGCCGGGCCCGGTCAGTAGGTGCGCCCGGTCAGTGGGTGCGCCGGGTGACCAGCTCGGCGAGGGCGAGCAGTTCGTCGGCCGCGGACGGCTCGGGCACCGCCGTCGCCAACTGGGCGAGCGCGGCGGCCATCCGCTCGCATGACTCCCCCTGCGCCCAGCCCCGCCCGCCCGCACCCTCCACGGCAGCCGCGCAACGGCTCAACTCCTCCGGGGTGAGCTGGCGTTCGAGCGCGTACAGCTCGGCCAGGACCCGCCCTTCCGGCGTTCCGGAGCCGAGCGCCGCCACCACCGGAAGGGACTTCTTGCGCGCCACCAGATCCGCGCCGACCGGTTTACCGGTGACGGCGGGATCGCCCCAGATCCCGATCAGGTCGTCGATGAGCTGGAACGCCAGGCCGATCTCCCGACCGAAGCCGTCCATCGCCTGCGCCGCCTCCTCCGAAGCACCGGCGTACTGCGCCCCCATCGCGCAGGCGGCGCCGAGCAGGGCGCCCGTCTTCGCCTCCGCCATCGCCAGGCACTCGGCGAGCGAAACGTCACTGCGCTGCTCGAAGGCACAGTCGATCTGCTGACCCTCACAGAGTTCGACCACGCAGTCGGTGAGCCTGCGGATCGCGCCCTGCGCGGCCGGGTGGGCGTCCTCCGCGAGGAGTCGCAGCGCCAGCGAGTGCAGGGCGTCGCCCGCCAGGATGGCCTCGGTGGTGCCGAACACCCGCCAGGCGGTGGGGCGGTGGCGCCTGGTCTCGTCGCGGTCGATGACGTCGTCGTGGAGCAGGGTGAAGTTGTGGACGAGTTCGACGGCCGCCGCCGCGGCGGTGGCCGTGGCCGTGCTGCCGCCGAGCGCCTGGGTGGCCGCCAGGACCATGGCCGGCCTGATCGCCTTACCGGAGGGCGCGGTGGCCGGTGAGCCGTCGGCCTCCCACCAGCCGAAGTGGTAGCCGGCCACCTTGCGCATCGAACCGGGCAGCGAGTCGACGGCGGCGCGCATGACCGGATCGACCAGGCTGCGGGTGCGTGCGAGCACGTCCGCCGCCTCGTGGCCCTCCCGGTGCTCCCGCTCCAACGTGAAACTTCCCATGGGTTCCTCCCCCTGATGGTGGGCGCTGCCCGGCCGGGGCGTGGGCCCGGCCGGGCGGCGCGATGACGACCGACCCCGGTCAGTCGTGGCGGTGCGCGATGTCGACGTTCTCCAGGACGCCGACCGCGTCGGGCACCAGAATGGCGGCGGAGTAGTAGGCACTGACGAGATAGGAAATGATGGCCTTCTCGTTGATCCCCATGAAGCGCACCGAGAGGCTCGGCTGGTATTCATCGGGAATTCCGGTCTGATGCAGCCCGATGACGCCCTGGTTGTCCTCCCCGGTGCGCAGCGCGAGGATCGAGCTGGTGTTCTCCCTGGTGATCGGGATCTTGTTGCACGGGAAGACCGGAACTCCGCGCCAGGCGAAGACCGACTTGCCCTGGACCTCCACGGTGTCCGGGTAGAGGCCGCGGCGGTTGCACTCCCGGCCGATGGCGGCGATCGCCCTGGGGTGGGCGAGGAACATCTTGGTGCTGCGGCGCCTGCTCAGCAGCTCGTCCATGTCGTCCGGGGTGGGCGGGCCGGAGTGGGTCTGGATCCGCTGGTCGTACGCGGCGTTCTGCAACAGCCCGAACTCCGGGTTGTTGATCAGCTCGTCCTCCTGGCGCTCGCGCAGCGCCTCGATGGTCAGCCTGAGCTGGTGCTCGGTCTGGTTCATCGGCTGGTTGTAGAGGTCGGCGACCCGGCTGTGCACCTTGAGCACCGTCTGGGTGACGCTCAGCTCGTACTCACGCGGCTTCAGCTCGTAGTCCACGAAGGCGCCGGGCAGCTCGTACTCGCCCTGGTGCCCGGCGGAGAGCCCGATCGCCGCCTCGCCGTGCTTGTTCTGCGCCTGCTGGAAACCGGCCAGGTAGTCCATGATCTGCAGTTGCAGCGCCTCGGAGCGGTCCGCGAGCTGCTGGAAGGCGGGCCAGGAGAGCGCCAGCACGGTGCCGGCGGTGGCGGCCTTCACCGCGTACGGCCAGGCGCCGTCCTCGCGCTGGAGCACTTCGTCGCCCAGGTGGTCGCCGTCGGCGAGGGAGCCGAGCACCGTCTGCTCGCCGTACTTGCCCGTTCCCAGCCGGTCGAGCTTGCCGTGCGCGATGATGAAGACCTCGTCGATCGGCGCCCCCGCCGCGACCAGGACCTCACCGGCGGAGAACTCGCGTTGGACGAAGCGATCGGCCAGTTCCTCCAGGACCGCGTCGTCCTCGAAGCCGCGCAGCACCGGCACCTCGCGCAGGCTCGGCGGGACGATCCGGACCTCGGAGCCCGTCTTGACGACGCTCACCCGGCCGCGACCCACCGAGTGGCGCAGGCGCCGGTTGACCCGGTAGGTGCCGCCGGAGACCTGGACCCACGGCAGCATCCTGAGCAGCCAGCGCGGGCTGATGCCCTGCATCTGCGGCGCGGACTTGGTGGTCGTCGCGAGGTTCCTCGCGCCGGCCGTACCGAGGCTCTGCTGCTGCCCGGACTGCGGCGGGCCGCCCGGCGCAGGAATACCGACGTTGGTTTCGGTCGACATAGGGAGCCTTTCGCATACCCGACGAGGTGTCGCCTTGCAAGAATCATGATGGGCCCATTCGGGGGGGCTCCACAATCACTCATTCGAGTGGTCGGAATAACCGAACAAATAGGACGACTAGATCACCTGATCTATTTCAGTTCGATGCTCATTCGAACGCGGGCGGACTTTCTCCCGCCGGGCGCCGCCGGCACGCCGGAGCCACCCCGGAGCCACCCCGGGGCGGCCCCGCCCCGACCCTCGGCCTCGGCGGGACCCACCCGCCGTCCGCTCCGCCACAGGGGGCCGCTAAGGTGCCACCTCAAAGGGCCCTGGGGCCAGTTGACGAGTGTGTGGCCGCCACCGGATGCCCTCCCCTCGTTCACCCTGCCCTGGGAGGCCTTCATGAGTGCCCCCGTACGTGTCTGGCTCAACCGCACCTACGCCGAGAACGTCTTCTTCATCGAACAACTGCGCGCCGCTCCGCGCCCGGTCCGGATCCACGCCACCCACGTCGACGCCGACTCCCCCGTGCTCGCCGCCGCCGACCACGCCACCCTGGAACCGGGCGACCTCGCCCCGGACGCCTACGTCGCCTACGCGCTCGACTACTGCGCCCGCCACGCGATAGACGTCTTCCTGCCCCGGCTCAACCAGCTCGCGATCTCCCTGCACCACCACGAGTTCGAGGCGATCGGCACCGCCCTCGTCTGCCCGCCCGCCACCGCGATCGCGGCCTTCGACAGCAAGGCCGACGGCTACGCGGCCATCGCCGCCGCCGGGCTGCCCACCCCGCCGTGGTGGCTGGTCCGCAACGCCGACGACCTGCTCGCCGCCGTCGACCTGATCGAGGCCGCCGGACTCACCGCCTGCCTCAAGCCCGCCTCCGGCGCGGGCGGCGAGGGCTTCCGGATGCTCACCCGCGAGCCCTTCGGCCTGCACCGGCTGGCCGGCTGGGACAGCCGGGTCCAGGTCGACCAGGTGGCCGCCGCGCTGGAGGCCGCCGACGAGCCGGCCGACCTGCTGGTGATGCCCTACCTGGAGGGCCCCGAGATCTCGGTCGACTGCCTCGGCGACCGCGACGGCACCCTGCTCGCCGCCGTCGGCCGCAGCAAGCACCGGCGACGACGCAGCTTCACCACCGCGCCGCAGTACCTGGAGCCCACCCGCCGGCTGGTCGAGTCCGTCGGGATGTCCTTCCTCTCCAACGTGCAGTTCCGCCACCTGGCCGGGGAGCCGGTGGTCATCGACGTCAACACCCGGCCCTCCGGCGGCCTGCACCAGTTGCGCCTGTGCGGCCTCAACCTGCCGTGGAACGCCGTGCAGCTGGCGCTCGGCGAGCGCCCGGACACCGCCGTCACCGGGGATCCGGCCGGGATCGACTACACCCTGGTCTCCGGGATCCAGCCGGTCCTGCCGCGCCAGACGCCGTTCGCCCGCGGCCTCGCCCCGGTGGAGCTCGTGCACTGACACCCGTGAGCGGCCGCCGGCGCCACCCCGTCGACGGCCCCGCGGGAGAACACCCCCGTCACGGAACACCCGCCCCGCTACAGCGGGCCGTCCCAGTCCAGCGTCGGCTCCAGCACCCCCTCCAGGGTGAGCAGCCAGCGCTTGACGTCGATCCCGACCCGGCCGCCGCCGAATCCGCCGAGGCCGTCCGCCGCCACCACCCGGTGGCACGGGACGAGCAGCGCGACGGGGTTGGCGGCCATCATCTGCCCGACCGTCCTGGCCGCCAGTCCCGGCTCCGAGACACCCTCGAACACCCCGCTGCGGGCGGCCAGTTCGCCGTAGGTGATGGTCCGCCCGAACGGCACCTCCTGCCAGAGCGTGCGCAGCACGGCGCGATGCGGTCCGGTGCTCAGGCTCCAGTCGATCGGGAGCCCCACGTCCCGCCGCCGGCCCGCCAGGTACTCGCCTATCCGGCCGCTGACCGCGTCGATCTTCGACCGGTCGGTGCACTGCGGCAGCTCACCCGGGCGCCCCAGGTACCCGGCGGCCGCCACACCCTGCGGCGTCACCGCGATGTGCATCGGACCGCTCGGCAGCGGCGTCTCTACCGTCAGCCAGGACATCGCGCCGGGCTGTGACACGGACTGCGGCACGTTCGGGCCCCCACCCTCCTCCGCCGGGCCGGCCGCCGGCCACGCCGGCACCCGCGGGGCGTGCGAGGACCACCCGCCCCGCGCGCCATCGTACGGCGGGCCGGGCCGCTGCGGAGCGGCCGTCACCGCCGGCTCCCGTCCGGTCTAGAGCCGCCCCTTCAGCTCCGCGGCGAGCCCGCGCGACCAGTGCGACAGCTCGGCCCGGTCGGGCGCCCGGCCCTCGCACAGGGCGTCGAGCTGCGCTTCGTTGATCCGGTTCGGCCCCGGGATCTCCAGCAGATAGGCGATCTCCTCCAGCACCGTGGCGAGCCGCTTGGCGTCCACGTGGTCCAGGGCGACCGGCGCCTCGTGGTGGCTGATGGTGAGAGAACCGGGCATGGCCAACCTCCTCCGTCCGCCCCCGCACTCCCTCCACCGTACGACCGCTCCGATCGCCGTGCCCGCCGCACGGGCGCCGGGGCCGGACCACCTCGGGCCGCCCCGTCGGCGGCGACCGAGGGCGATCGGCCGACCACGGACGGCGGACACCCGGGGCGGCGCCCCCGACCCCCGGCACGGCCGTCGGGCGCCACCGCTACCACCGGCGCCGGCGCACCGCCGGCACCGCCAGCACCACCGCCCCCGCGCCCAGTTGCCACAGCGCACCGAAGGCCAGCACCGCCCCGGCGCCGACCCGGTCCGCCAGCGGCCCGGCCGCGGCCAGCCCGGCCGGCCCGAGCACGAACGCCCCCAGACCGCCGAACGCGCTGACCCTGGCCAGGACTTCGGCCGGCACCCAGCTCTGCATGGTCGTGCTGTACAGCGCACCGCAGACCGCCGAACCGCCGCCCGCGAGCAGCGCCGCCGCCACCACCGGCACCAACGGCGCCCCCGCCGCCAGCGCCGCCGAGGGCAGCGCCCAGCCGAACGTCGCCACCGTCGCCACCGCCAGCGGCCGGCCGGGACGCCGCCCCAGCATCAGCAGCCCGCCCAGCACCGCGCCCGCCCCGTAGCCGCCCATCACCAGGCCCCAGCCGCGCGCCCCGCCGAGCGCGTGCTGCGCGGTCAGCGGGCCGAGCACCAGGAACGGCGCCCAGACCAGCAGGTTGAACAGCCCCATGTGCGCCGTGGTGATCCAGAGCCATGGCCGCGAACGGAACTCCGACCAGCCCTCGCGCAGATCGGCGAGCAGCGAGCCGCCCTCCCCCGCCGACCCCCGCGTCGACGGACGGAGCCGGGCGAGCGCCACTGCACCGATCCCGTAGGTGACGGCGTCGATCAGCAGGACCGCCGCCGGGCCGCTCCCCGCCGTCACCAGACCGGCCGTGGCCGGGCCGGCCACCGTGGCCACCGAGCGGGCCAGCCCCAGCAGGGTGTTGGCGTCCGAGAGGCGGCTCCCGTCCCGCAGCAGGCTCGGCACCAGCGCCCCGAACGCCGGCAGGAACACCCCCTCGCCCAGGCCCCAGACGGCGACCAGCGCCACCATCGCCCAGAGCGGCGCCCGGCCCGACATCAGCACCGCGGCGAACACCGCCTGCACGGCGCAGCGCAGGACGTCGGCGGCCAGCATCACCCGTCGGCTGCCCAGCTGGTCGGCGACCACCCCGCCGACCAGCATGACCAGCACGATCGGCAGGATCCGGGCCGCCATCACCCAGCCGAGGTCGCTGCCGCCGCCCCCTGCCCCGAGGACGGCGAAGGCCACCGCCACCGGCGCCATCGAGGAACCGAGGAGCGAGGTCGTGTAGCCGACGAAGAACCACCGGAAATCGCGTTCACCCAGCACGGCCAGACGGTCCGCCCACCTGCGTGGGGCCGCCGCTCCGGGCTTCGGTGCGCGGTGCGCATCCACTGCCATGGGCGGCAAGTCTGCCGTCGGCCGACTGCGGGGGACAAGACCTTCCGAGGGAAAACTTGAGCCTAATACCATCAATTCTTTCGGCACCCCCACCTGCCGCAGTAAATCTGCCCAACAATCGGGTCTGACATGCTCTTTACTGCGGATACTCGCTAGGATCGAGCCCCCGCCAACACATCATTTACTGCGGAAAGAAGCCGCCCATGCCGAGCGCCCAGCCCGTCGAGTACGCGGTCGCCGTCGAGCGCTATCTGGCCGCCGCCGAGCTCGGCAGCGCCTCCCGTCGGATCTACCGGATCGCCCTGGACACCTGGGCCTGGGCACTGGCGGACCGCCCCGCTCCCGGCGGCCCCGACCGGCGCCGCGCCCGGCCGCCCGTCCTCCCGCTCGCGCTGCTCGACCACCCGGACGCCGCCGCCCGCCTCCGGACCGCCGCCGACCACCGCGCGAGCACGACCGACCCCCGCACGTTCAACCGCGAACTCTCCACCCTGCGCGCCGCCCTCACCTGGTGGCGCGCCCAGGGCTGGATCACGGCCGACCCTGCCGCCGGCCTCCGCCCGCAGCCACTGCCGGACGCCGCCGGACGCGCCCCGCTCGACCCCGACCGGCTGCGCGACCTCTTCGCCCGCCGGGCCCCGCTGCGCGAACAGACCCTCTGGCACCTGCTCCACGAGAGCGGCGCCGCCGTCGAGACCGTCCTCGCCCTCGACGTCGACGACCTCGACCTCGTCCACCGCCGCACCCTCCCGTCCGCCCCGCCCCTGCACTGGCGGGCCGGCACCGCCCGCCTGCTCCCCCTCCTCGTCGCCGGCCGCACCGCCGGCCCGCTCTTCCTCACCGACCGCCGCGCGCCCGCCGCCACCCCCGCCGCCGACCGGTGCCCCCACACCGGCCACGCCCGCCTCTCCTACCGCCGCGCCGCCGAACTCTTCACGGCGCACCAACCGGGCCTGACACTCCGGCAACTCCGCACGTGACAGCCCCCCGGGTCATGCATTTCTTCACTCCCGTTACTCCCCCCACCACTGCTAGGTTTTTGACGTGGTAGAGACAATAGAGAAGATTGCGGATCCCGGGCTGGGATCGAGATTCGTCAAGCTCTGGACGGCGAACACGGCGTCCGCCCTCGGTACCGGGCTCGTCACGATCGCCGCGCCGCTGTTCGTGGCCTCGCAGACGAGCAACCCATTGACCGTCTCGGCGATTTCGGTCGTCATCTGGATTCCGTGGCTGCTGTTCACATTGCCCGGCGGGGTGTTCGTCGACCGCGTCGACCGCCGGCGGCTGATGATCCGGCTGGACTGGGCCCGCTTCGCGGTGATGGCGACGCTGGGCGCCGCGATGCTGTTCGGACATGCGCCGTTGTGGCTGCTGTTCGTGGCCCTGTTCCTCATCCAGACCGGCGAGGTGCTGTTCCAGTCGGCGAGCCAGTCGATGGTTCAGGCGGTGGTGGCTTCTCAGCACCTGGAGCGTGCGAACGGCTGGCTGATCGGCGGGCTGGTCACCACGCAGCAGATGATCGCCGGACCGCTCGGCGGGTTCCTGTTCGTCGTCGCGGCGAGCATTCCGTTCCTGGCCAACGCGGGGACCTACGCGGTCAGCGCCGTGCTGATCGCGCTGATCCCGGGGGCGTTCCGGGTCGAGGCGCGTCAGGGCGACGACAAGGCGGCCACGTCCGGCGCGGCCGAGACGACCAAGGGCGGCCTGAAGCAGGGCCTGGCCTCGGTCCGCTCCGACATCGGCGACAGCATCCGCTTCCTGATGGGCCAGCGGATCCTGCGCACCATGAGTGTGCTGATCGGCGTCCTGAACATCACGCTGACCGCCGCCGCCGCCGTCCTCGTCCTGCTCGCCAAGGAACGGCTCCACCTCGACTCGGTCGGCTACGGCCTGCTGTACACCAGCATGGCTCTCGGCGGCGTCCTCGGGTCGGCCTTCGGCGACCGCCTCATCAAGCGCGTGACGGCCACCTGGACGATCCGGGCCGGCCTGGTCATCGAGGCTGCGACCCACCTGGCCTGCGCATGGTCCCGCAGCCCCTACCTGGTCGGCCTCGTGCTGTTCTTCTTCGGTATCCACAACTCGCTGTGGTCGATGGTCGGCAGCACGCTGCGCCAGCGCCTGACCCCGCCGGAGATGATGGGCCGTGGCGCCAGCCTGAACCTGTTCATCGTCTTCGGCGGCAACGCGATCGGCGCGCTGCTCGGTGGCCTCATCGCCCACCAGTTCGGGCTGACGGCGCCGTACTGGGTCGGGTTCGTGGTCGCCGTCATCGTCGCGGTGGCCACGTGGCGGGTGTTCAACCGCGCGGCGGTGGCCCAGGCCTACGAGACGCCGGCGCACCCCAAGGAGCCGGAGAGCACGGAGAGCGCGGAGAGCACCGACGGCGCTGAGAGCGTCACGACCGCCGACTCGGGTTCCGGGCGCTGACGCGGCCGCGCCGTACGACGGACAGGAAGCGGCCGTTCCCCCCGCCTCGCCACGCGAGGCTGGAGGAACGGCCGCGTCATGTGGGTCCCCGGTCCCAGGGCCTCAGCCGGTCTGCCGGCCGGTGTCCCCCGCCTCGCCGGTGCCGCACGCGTCGTTCAGCCGCTTGAGGTGCGTCAGGCCCGAGAGGACCTCGTCCGCCGGCAGCCCGAAGTCGATGAGGCAGGCGACCTCGTCCACACCGAGCTCCTCGAGCCGCGCGACGACCTCCTTGGCCTTGTCGACCGACCCGAGCAGGCCGATGTTGTCGTAGTAGTGCTCGAACGCCCGCTCCACCAGGAAGTCGACCTCGTCGGGGTCGAGGCTCTCGGGGCCCTCCGCACCGGAGCCGGCGTCCGAGCTCAGGATGAGTCGCAGGGAGCTGCGCATGTAGGCCGACAGCGACGGCCTGACGAGCTCCCGGACGACCTCGTTGTCCTCGCCGAGGAACGTGTGCACCATCACCACGACGTGGCCCGACCATTCGCCCTGGCTCGCCTCGGCCGCGGCCTTCCGGTACTCGGCGATGTTCTCGGCCATCTGCTCGGGGCTCTGCCCGAGCAGATGGGTCAGCAGCCCGGCGCGGATGCGGCCCGCGCTCCGGAAGGTCTCGACGTCGCCGACGCTGGTGATCCACACCGGCAGCTCGTCCTGCACCGGCGGCGGGAAGGAGCGCACCTTCGCCGGATTCCCCAACCCGTCGACGACGTCGACGGACTCTCCGCGCCACAGCGCCCGCACCTGCTCGACCCGCTGGTACATCTCGGTCCGGCGGTCCGCGTACGCCGACGGGTTCAGCGCGAAGTCGGTGGCGTGCCATCCGGAGGCGAAGGACACCCCGACGCGGCCGCGCGAGATGTTGTCCACCACCGACCATTCCTCGGCTATCCGCAGCGGGTGGTGCAGCGGTGCCACGACGCTCCCGGCCCGGATCCTGACGCGACTGGTGGCCGCGGCGATCGCCGCGCTGGTCACCGACGGGTTCGGATAGGTCCCTCCGAACTGGTGGAAGTGGCGCTCCGGGGTCCACACGGCGTGGAAGCCGTGCTCGTCCGCGAAGCGGGCGCCGTCCAGCAGCAGCCGGTACCGGTCGCCCTCGGCGGTTCCGCTGTCGTTGGCGAAATAGAAGAGGCTGAAATCCATCATGCTTCCCTTTGCTTGCCCGATGTCATGAACGAGGAGCGGTCTCTCGTGATCGCGTGAGGAGGTCGAGGATTACCGGTCCGAACTGCTTCACCGGCAGCGGATCCATCATTTCCTCGTGCACGCAGTCGACCGGGTGGACTTCGACACCGCCCTCGGCGAAGCCGGTCCAGTCGATTCCGGCGTCCTCGCGGAACTCCCGCGAACCGGCCGCCTCGATGCTGATGATCCGGCCGCCGAACGTCCGGGTCCGATGGGCTCGGTGGAGCCGCAGACTGTGGCGGGTGATCTCCGACAGCTCGCCGATCCGGGCGGCCGAGAGCTCGTCCAGGCCACGCCCGCCGACCCCTCGGATCGACTGCTCGACGAGATCGAGGAGATCCCCCGGCACCTCGTCCGCGGCCTCCCGCCCGTCACCCGTCGAGGTGACGGCGTCGAACAGCACCAGGAGCGGCACGCTCTCCCCGAGCTCCTCCAGGGCCACCGCCATGTCCTGCGCGATCATGCCGCCGAACGACCACCCCATCAGGGTGTACGGGCCCTCGGCCTGCACCTGCCGGATCACCGAGAGGTACTCACCTGCCAACGCCTGCACCGAGTCCGGCCGCTGGTCCGCGCCGGCGAATCCGCTCGACTGGAGACCGTAGACCGGACGGCCCTTGGGGATGTACGGCAGGAGCCGCGAGTAGCACCAGCTCAGCCCGCCGATCGGGTGGACCAGGAACACCGGGGGCAGGCTCCCCTCGGTCCGCAGCGGGAGCAGTGTCGCGAAGGAGTCGCTCTGGGCGCGGTCCAGCCGGACGGCCAGGCCCGCGACGGTCGGCGCCTCGAACAGTGTCCGGATCCCCAACTCCACACCCAGCACCGATCGCACGTGCGAAACCAGCCGGCTCACGAGGAGGGAGTGCCCGCCCAGGTCGAAGAAGTCGTCGTGGATCCCGACCCGGTCCACCCCCAGCACCTCGGCGAACAGAGCGCACAGGGCCTCCTCCCGCGGCGTGCGCGGCTCGTCGACGGACGCGGACCTCTCGGAGAGCGGGGCGGGCAGGGCCCGGCGGTCCAGCTTCCCGTTCGGGGACAGCGGCAGGGCGTCGATCTCGACGACCGTCGGGACCATGTACTCCGGCAGCGACTCGCCCGCGAAGGCGCGCACCTGCGCGGGGACCAGCGCCCCTGCGGCAGCCGGCACCACGTACGCGACCAGACGCTTGTCGCCCGGTCGGTCCTCGCGCACGATCACCGCGGCCCGGGCGACGTCGGCATGCCGGAGCAGCACCGCCTCGATCTCGCCCGGCTCGATCCGGAACCCCCGGACCTTCACCTGCGCATCGGCCCGGCCCAGGTACTCCAGCTCGCCGGACGAGGTCCAGCGCGCCAGGTCGCCGGTCAGGTACATCCGCGAACCGGCAGGGCCGAACGGGTTGGGCACGAATCGCTGTGCGGTCAGTCCGGGCTGGTTCAGGTACCCGCGGGCGAGACCGTGCCCGGCGAGGTAGAGCTGCCCGACGACGCCGACCGGCACCGGCTGCAGGAAGTCGTCCAGGACGTAGGCCTGGGTGTTGCGGACCGGGGTTCCGATCGACGGGCTGTGCGGACCGCCCTCGACCAGCGTGGTGGCCGTCGAGTAGATCGTCGTCTCGGTCGGCCCGTACGCGTTGATCACCCGCCCCGGACCGGCCAGCGCCACCAGCGACCGGGCCAGCTCGGCCGACATCGCCTCACCGGCCGAGAGCACCTTCGGCCACGCCACGCCCGAGCCGGTGGCCCCCTCGGCCACCAGCCCCTGCCACAGGGTCGGCGTGCCCTGCATCACCGTGACCCCGGACGAGACCCACAGCTCCCGCATGGCCGCCGGATCCAGGACCTGCTCCCGCGTCGCCAGCACCACGGTCGCCCCCGACACCAGCGGCAGGTACACCTCCACCGCCGCGATGTCGAAGCTCATCGTCGTCACCGCCGCCATCCGGTCGCCGGGCCCCAGGCCGAACAGACCCGCCATCCCCGCCAGGAGGTTCGCCAGCGCCTCGTGACCGACCAGCACGCCCTTGGGCCGACCCGTCGACCCCGAGGTGTAGATCACGTACGCCGGGTGGTCCGGCCGCAGCGGCGCGCCGCGGTCCAGGTCGGTCGGGTCCGTGGTCGGCCAGGTCCCGGCCCGCTCCTCCAGCAGGACGCGCGGACACGTCGTTTCGGGCAGTGCTCCGGCCGCCTCGGCGGTGGTCAGCACCAGCGCCGGCGACGCGTCGGCGAGCACGTACGAGATCCGGTCGGCGGGGTGGGCCACGTCGACCGGCAGGTAGGCCGCACCCGTCTTGAGGACCGCCAGCAGGGCGACGACCAGCCCGGCCGATCGGCCCACCGCCAGGGCGACGATCTGCTCCGGTCCCACCCCCAGATCGATCAACCGGTGTGCCAGCGCGTTGGCCCGCGCGTTCAGTTCCCGGTACGTCAGCGACTCGCCCTCGCAGACCACCGCCGTGGCCTCCGGGGTCCGAGCGGCCTGCGCCTGGAACAGGAAGGGCAGCAGCCCGTCGTCGAGCGGCTGCTCGGTGCTGTTCCACTCCACCAGCATCCGGTGACGTTCCGGGGCGGTGAGGACGTCGATCCGTCCGACCCGGACGCCCGGGTCCCGGGACACCGCGTCCAGCACCGTCACCAGACGCGTGACGAATCCTTCGACCGTCGACCGGTCGAACAGATCGGAGCGGTACTCCACCGCACCGGTCAGGGGGGCCGCGGCTTCGCCGGCGTTCCCGCGCTCCTCGAAGTGGAACGACAGGTCGAACTTCGCCGTGTCGCTCGGCGCTTCCAGCGGGGCGGCGTCGACTCCGGACAGCTCCCACGTCGCCGCAGCGTTGTTCTGCAGGGTGACCATCACCTGGAACAGCGGGTGCCTGGTCATCGAACGCTCGGGATTGAGCGCTTCGACCAGCGCCTCGAAGGGGATGTCCTGGTGGTGATAGGCGGCGAGGTCCGTCTCCCGGACCCGGTCCAGCACCTCCGCGAACGTGGGATCCCCCGACACATCGGTGCGCAGGACCAGGGTGTTCATGAAGAAGCCGACCAGATCGTCCAGGGAGTCGTCGGTACGGCCGGCTATCGGGCTGCCCAGCGGAATGTCCGTCCCGGCCCCCAGGCGCGACAGCAGCACCGCCACGGCGGCCTGCAGCACCATGAAGAGCGTGGCCTCGCCCGACCGGGCCAGCTCCGCCAGTCGGGCGTGCGTGGCCGCCGGCAGCTCGATCGGCACACTGGCTCCCGGCGTACCTCCCGACGCCGGACGCGGGCGGTCGAACGGGAGGTCCAGCTGCGCGGGCAGACCCGACAGGCTCGCCTTCCAGAACGCGAGCTGCCGGCCCGCCAGGCTGTCCGGATCCTCCTGGTCCCCCAGGAGCTGCCGCTGCCACAGGGTGTAGTCGGCGTACTGCACCGGCAGGGGCGGCCGGTCGCTCCGCGAACCGTCGAGCCGCGCCCGGTAGGCGTCGGCGAGGTCCCGCCAGAACGGCACCGCGGACCAGCCGTCGCCTGCCACGTGGTGCATCACCACCAGCAGGAGGTTGTCCTTCGGCGCCACCTCGAAGAGCCACGCCCGCAGCGGAGGATCGACGGTCAGGTCGAAACCCTGTGCGGCGGCGGCCGCCAGCCTCGGCTCCAGATCGTCCTCACCGGTCGGCACGACCCGCAGCACCGGACGCGCGGCCGACGTGGGCAGCACCTGCTGCCACGGCCGGCCGTCGGCCTCGGGGAACACCGTCCGCAGACTCTCGTGGCGCTCCATCACATCGGCCAGCGCCGCCTCCAGCGCCTCGGCGTCCAACGCTCCGGACAGCCGCGACGCGAACGTCATGTTGTACGCCGAGTCGTCGTCCATCCGGTTCAGGAACCACAACCGGGCCTGTGCGGACGACAACGGGACCCGCTCCGGACGCTCCGCCACCGCCCGCAGCGGAATCCGCATGGCCGGCGCGGAATCCACTCGCCGGGCCAGGTCGGCCACGGTCGGGGCCTCGAACAGCGCCCGGATCCCCAGCTCCACCCGCAGCGTCGAGCGGATCCGGCTGATCAGACGGGTGCCGAGCAGCGAGTGGCCGCCGATCTCGAAGAAGTTGTCGTCGATCGTGACGTCGTCGAGGCCGAGGACCTCGCCGACCAGTCCGCAGAGGATCTCCTCCTGACGGGTGCGGGGCGGCCGTCCGTTCCGACCCCCGGGAAGCTCGGGCGCCGGCAGTGCGGCGCGGTCGAGCTTGCGGTTGGGGGTGAGCGGGAGGGCGGGCAGGACGACGATGGCGCCGGGGACCATGTAGTCGGGCAGCACGGCACCGAGGTGGGCGCGGAGCAGGGCCGGGGTGACGTCGGCGGACGCCGCGACGTAGCCCACCAGGTGCTTGCCGGTGTGCGGATCCTCACGGAGCACCACCGCGGCGTGGGTGACACCGGGGTACTGGTCGAGGACGGTCTCGATCTCACCGAGTTCGATGCGGAAGCCGCGCAGCTTGATCTGGTTGTCGGTCCGGCCGATGATCTGCAGTTCGCCGTCCGGGTTCCAGCGCGCCAGGTCCCCGGTCAGGTACATCCGCGAACCGGCAGGGCCGAACGGGTCCGCCACGAACCGCTGTGCGGTCAGCGCGGGCTGGTTCAGGTACCCGCGGGCCAGGCAGTAGCCGCCGTGGTAGAGGTGCCCGACGACGCCGACCGGCACCGGCTGCAGGTAGTCGTCCAGGATGTAGGACTGGACGTTGCGGATCGACGTGCCGACCGACGGGTTGTGCGGACCGCCGTCGACCAGCGTGGTGGCCGTCGAGTAGATCGTCGTCTCGGTCGGCCCGTAGGCGTTGACCACCCGCCCCGGACCGGCCAGCGCCACCAGCGACCGGGCCAGGTCGGCCGACATCGGCTCACCGCCCGAGAGCACCTTCGGCCACACCACCGCCGGGTCGTCGGCGCCCTCGCCCACCAGGCTGTGCCACAGGGTCGGCGTGCCCTGCGCCACCGTCACCCCCCAGGAGGCCCACAGCCCGCGCATGGCCACCGGGTCCAGGATCTGCTCCCGCGTCGCCAGCACCACGGTCGCCCCCGACACCAGCGGCAGGTAGACCTCCAGCGCCGCGATGTCGAAGCTCATGGTGGTCACCGCCGCCATCCGGTCGCCGGGCCCCAGGCCGAGCACGTCCCCCATCCCCGCCAGGTGGTTCGCCAGTGCCTGGTGACCGATCACCACGCCCTTGGGCCGCCCCGTCGATCCCGAGGTGTAGATCACGAACGCCCGATGGCCGGCCCGCAGGCCCGCGCACACCCCCGCCGGGACCGTCGCATCGACCGCGGCCACGACGGACGGATCGTCCAGCACCACCGCCGGCACGCCGGCGGGCACCAGGGAGGCGGTCCGGGCCTCGACCACGGCGAGGACCGGCGCCGCGTCCGACAGGACGTACCCGATCCGGTCGGCCGGGTAGTCCGGGTCCACCGGCGTGTACGCCGCCCCCGTCTTGAGGACGGCCAGCAGCGTGATCACCAGCTCGACCGACCGGTCCAGCACCACGGCCACCAGCCGCTCCGGACCCGCGCCCAGCCCCGCCAGGTGGCCCGCCAGCCGCCCCGAGGCCTCGTCCAGCTCCCGGTAGGACCAGGTACGTCCGTCGAACACCACGGCCGGGGCATCCGGCGTCGCCGCCGCCTGCGCCGCGAACATCTCCGGGACCGTCCCCTGTGCCAACGGGAGGTCCGCGCCGTTCCACCCGCCGACGAGCTGCTTCCGCTCCGCCCCGGTGAGGATCTCGATCTGTGAGAGCCGCACCCCGGGATCGGCCGCCACCAGGTCGAGCACCCGCACCAGTCGTGCGGCGAGGGTCTGGACGGTGTGGTGGTCGAAGAGGTCGGTGGCGTACTCGATCACACCCGTGATCCCCGCCTGTCCGGGCAGCTCACGGAACTCGAAGTTCAGGTCGAACTTCGCCGAGTCCCGCCCACGGATCTCCAGCTCGCCGGCCCGCAGGCCCGGCATGTCGAAGGACGCCTCCGTCTCGGCCTCGGCCTCGAAGGCCAGCATCACCTGGAACAGCGGGTGACGGGCCAGCGAGCGGACCGGGTCCAGGACCTCCACCAACTGCTCGAAGGGCAGGTCCTGGTTCTCGAACGCCGCCAGATCCGACTCCCGGACCCGCGCCAGCAGCTCACCGAACGTCGGATCCCCCGACGTGTCCGTCCGCAGCACCAGCGTGTTGACGAAGAACCCCACCAGATCGTTCAGCGCCTCGTCACCGCGCCCCGCCACCGGCGTCCCCAGCGGAATATCCCGCCCCGCACCCAGCCGCGACAACAGCACCGCGAGCGCCGCCTGCACCACCATGAACGGCGTCGCACCCGACAGACGCGCCAACTCCTCCATCCGCGCGTGCACCGACGCACCGATCACCACCGGCACCTCCGCACCACGATGACTCGCCACCGCGGGACGCGGCCGGTCGAACGGCAACGCCAACTCCTCCGGCAACCCCGCCAGCGCCTCACCCCAGAACGCCGACTGGCGGGCCACCACACTGCCGGGATCGTCCTCCGAACCCAACAACTCCCGCTGCCACAACGTGTAATCGGCGTACTGGACCGGCAGCTCCTCCCACGCCGGCGCCGCCCCCTCCAGACGCGCCCCGTAAGCGGCCGCGAGATCCCGCGCCAACACCCCCACCGACCAGCCGTCACAAGCGATGTGGTGCACCAGCAACACCAGAACGTGCTCATCCGGCCCCACCGAGAACACCCGCGCACGCACCGGGATCTCGGCCGCCAGATCGAACACGTACCCGGCGGCCTCCGCCGCCAGCCCCGCCACCTCATCCACACCGGCATCGGCCCACACCAGCGGCAGCACCACCTCACCCACCGGCACCACCCGCTGAACCGGCTCACCGTCCACCACCGGGAAAACCGTCCGCAGACTCTCGTGCCGACCCACCACATCGACCAGCGCCCGCTCCAGCGCCCCCCGGTCCAGCACCCCCGCCAACCGCAACGCCAACGGCACGTTGTACACCGCACTCGGCCCCTCCAACTGACCGATGAACCACAACCGCCGCTGCGCGTACGACAACGGGACACGCTCCGGGCGCTCCGCCGGCGCCAGGGCGCGCCGGACCTGACCGCCGGGACGGTCGAGGCACCGCACGAGGCCCGCGACCGTCGGGAACCGGAACACCTCGCTGACACCCAGCTCCAGGCCCAGCTCCGAGCGCACCCGGCTGGTCAGCCGGGTGGCCAGCAAGGAGTGGCCGCCGAGGTCGAAGAAGCTGTCGTCGATCCCCACCTGTTCGACACCCACGACCTCTGCGAGCAGGCCGCACAGCGCCACCTCCAGGGGCGACCGCGGCGCCCGGCCGGTCGCCGCCCCCGCGTAGTCCGGTGCGGGCAGCGCACGCCGGTCCAGCTTCCCGTTGGCCGTCAGCGGGACGGCGTCCAGCACCACCACCGCGGACGGGACCATGTAGTCCGGCAGCGCGGCCGCCACACCCGCGCGCAGCTCGGCGGGCTGCAGCTCGGCACCGTCGGCCGGGACGACGTAACCCACGATCCGCTGGTCCCCGGGCCGGTCCTCACGCACGACCACCATGGCCTGCGCCACGCCGGCCGGGGCGCCCAGGACCGCCTCCACCTCGCCGAGCTCGATCCGGAACCCGCGGATCTTCACCTGGTCGTCCGCGCGGCCCAGGATCTCCAGGGTGCCGTCCGCCCGCCACCGGGCGAGGTCACCCGAGCGGTACATCCGCTCGCCGGGCGCACCGAACGGGCAGGCCACGAAGCGCGACGCGGTCAGCCCCGGCCGGTTCAGGTAGCCGCGCGCCACCTGCGGCCCGGCCACGTACAGCTCGCCGGCGACGCCCGGCGGCACCAGCCGCAGGTCCGAATCCAGCACGAAGGCGTTCAGCCCCGGGATCGCCCCGCCGATGAGGCTGCGGGCGGGGGAATTACCCACCAGGTCGGAATCCAGCGCCAGGCTGGTGACATGCACGGTGGTCTCCGTGATGCCGTACATGTTCACCAGCCGCGCAGGGCTTTCCGGATGGCGGGCATACCAATCCTGGAGACGCTCGAACGAAAGCGCCTCACCGCCGAAAACAATCGTGCGCAGGGACAGGTGCCGGGGATCGGCGCGGATGAGCTCGTAGAACGCGGACGGCGTCTGGTTGAGAACCGTCACCTTCTCCGCGGCCAGCAGATCAAGGAGTTCCGCCGGAGAGCGCGTAACCTCCTGCCGGACGACGACGAGACGGCCCCCGTAGAACAGCGCCCCCCAGATCTCCCACACCGAGAAGTCGAAGGCGAGGGAGTGGGTCATCGCCCATACGTCGTCGGGGCCGAAGCGGAACGAATCCTCCGTCCCGCTCATCAGGCTCACGACGTTGCGATGCGGGATCATCACTCCCTTCGGGTTGCCCGTCGTGCCGGAGGTGTAGATGACATAGGCCGGATGCCAGGGCAGCAGCGGCGAGATCCGCTCGCCGTCGGCGAGGTCCTCCGCCGACTTCGCTGCGGCGGCCGCCAGGGCGTCCTCGTCGTCGAGCACGATGCGGGGCCGGCCCGGAACGGGGACGTCCACACCGGCCGCGGTGACCACCGCCACCGGAGCGACGTCGTCCAGCATCAGCTCGATCCGGTGCGGCGGCAGCGCGGGATCGACCGGGAGATAGGCGGCTCCCGCCTTCAGGACCGCGAGCACCGCGACGATCATGTCGACCGAGCGGGGCAGCATCACCGCGACGTACCGCTCGGGCCCGGCCCCGTGATCGACGAGCAGCCGGGCGAGCCGGTTGGCCCGCGCGTTCAACTCCGCGTACGTCAGCGAGACATCGCCGCACACCACGGCCACCGCAGCCGGGTTCTGCCGGACCTGGGCCTCGACCAGGGCGGGCATGGTGACGTCCGGCACCTCCCGGGCGCCGCCGTTCCAGTCGTTGAGCAGCAGCTCCTGTTCCCGGTCGGTCAGGATGTCCACCAGGCCGACGGGCCGGTCGGGGTGGGAGACCAGTTGATCGAGCACCCGCACCAGTCGAGCGGCGAGGGTCTGGACGGTGTCGTGGTCGAAGAGGTCGGTGGCGTACTCGATCACACCCGTGATCCCCGCCTGTCCGGGCAGCTCGCGGAACTCGAAGTTCAGGTCGAACTTCGCCGAGTCCCGCCCACGGATCTCCAGCTCGCCGGCCCGCAGGCCCGGCAGATCGAAGGACACCTCGGCGGTGGCGTCGAAGGCCAGCATCACCTGGAACAGCGGGTGACGGGCCAGCGAGCGGACCGGGTCCAGGACCTCCACCAACTGCTCGAAGGGCAGGTCCTGGTTCTCGAACGCCGCCAGATCCGACTCCCGGACCCGCGCCAGCAGCTCACCGAACGTCGGATCCCCCGACGTGTCCGTCCGCAGCACCAGCGTGTTGACGAAGAACCCCACCAGATCGTTCAGCGCCTCGTCACCGCGCCCCGCCACCGGCGTCCCCAGCGGAATATCCCGCCCCGCACCCAGCCGCGACAACAGCACCGCGAGCGCCGCCTGCACCACCATGAACGGCGTCGCACCCGACAGACGCGCCATCTCCTCGATCCGCGCGTGCACCGACGCACCGATCACCACCGGCACCTCCGCACCACGATGACTCGCCACCGCGGGACGCGGCCGGTCGAACGGCAACGCCAACTCCTCCGGCAACCCCGCCAGCGCCTCACCCCAGAACGCCGACTGGCGGGCCACCACACTGCCGGGATCGTCCTCCGAACCCAACAACTCCCGCTGCCACAACGTGTAATCGGCGTACTGGACCGGCAGCTCCTCCCACGCCGGCGCCGCCCCCTCCAGACGCGCCCCGTAAGCGGCCGCGAGATCCCGCGCCAACACCCCCACCGACCAGCCGTCACAAGCGATGTGGTGCACCAGCAACACCAGAACGTGCTCATCCGGCCCCACCGAGAACACCCGCGCACGCACCGGGATCTCGGCCGCCAGATCGAACACGTACCCGGCGGCCTCCGCCGCCAGCCCCGCCACCTCATCCACACCGGCATCGGCCCACACCAGCGGCAGCACCACCTCACCCACCGGCACCACCCGCTGAACCGGCTCACCGTCCACCACCGGGAAAACCGTCCGCAGACTCTCGTGCCGACCCACCACATCGACCAGCGCCCGCTCCAGCGCCCCCCGGTCCAGCACCCCCGCCAACCGCAACGCCAACGGCACGTTGTACACCGCACTCGGCCCCTCCAACTGACCGATGAACCACAACCGCCGCTGCGCGTACGACAACGGAAACATGCCGGCTCCTTCGCTGTTCCCGACCGCTACCGGTCTCGATCCACGGCCGAAAAGTCAAGGCGCCGAAATCATGGGAAGCGCCGGGCCGCAGTGGAATTATTGACCGTCATTCTTGACAGAATTGACGCAAATTATCGCTCGTGCCGGCTTTGCGGCGCCAGCATTCGGCGCCGACGAACGTGAATGAACGCGGGGCGTCCGCAAAGCGACTCGGGTATCTGTCTCGCCGGCGAGACAGATACCCGAGTCACGGCGGATCTCAGTGGTCGAGCTCGTGGTCCAGTTCGGCCAGCTTCCGGTTGCCGTCGGCGACCATGGCGCTGAGCAGGTTCCGGTAGTACTGGGGGATGTTCTCCGTGAGATCGGGGCGAACGACCTCGGTCGCGATCTCGAAGTCGCACCGGTATCCGTCCATACCATCCACGATGTTCAGCGCCAAGGGATGGCCGACGTGCGTGATCGGCAACGCCTCGGCCTCCGTCACCGCGAGCCCGTCCATGGGGGGCACCGTCACCTGGCGGTAGAACGAGATCGACGTCGTGAAGAACTCGCTGCGCAGGCCCGCGCCGAGCGGGGCGAACTCCGTCACCAGGTCCGCGAACGGATGGTCCTGCTGCTCGATCCCACTCACCAGCTGCATCAGGACCTCGGCCACGTAGTCCGCGACCGGGACGTCCTGCGACAGGGTCAGGCGCAGCGGCAGCAGGTTCGAGCAGAGCCCGACCACCTGGTCCAGCTCCGGCGGGCGCCGGGCGGACGCGACCGGTACGACGACGTCCTCCTGCCCGGTCAGCCGGTGCAGCAGGGCTCCCCAGCCCGCGACCAGGTAGGCGAACGCCGTGACGCCCTCCTCACGAGCGGCCTCGCGCATCCGGCCGACGAACTCGGGGTCGAGGACGATGCTGTGCCGCACCCCGCGGTAGGGAGAACTCCCTGGTTGTCCCGAGGTCGGCAGCTCCAGCGTGGGCGCCTCCCGCAGGACGGAGCGCCAGTGATCGCGGTGGGCGGCGGCCTCGGGGCCGGCGGTGACCCGCTCGTGCCAGGCGACGTAGTCCCGGAACTGCGCGGTCGACGGCAGCGCGGAGTCCGTACCCCGGCAGGCGGCGTTGTACAGCTCGGCGAGGTCGCCGAGTATGACGCCGAAGGACCAGCCGTCCACCACCGCGTGGTGCGCCGTGATCACCAGCAGATGCCGTTCCGGCTCGACCTGCGCCACCGCGGCGCGGAACACCGGCCCGTCGACCACGTCGAGCGGCCGCTCGGCGCAGGACCGCAGGAAGCGGTCGAGGTCGCCCTCGTTCTCGCAGGCCTCCTCGGTCAGCACCTCGCCCGGCACCGTCTCCGCCGGGTGGACGGTGAGCGTGCCGTCCGCACCGAGGGTGGTCCGCAGGGACTCGTGACGGGCCACCACGCCCCGCACGGCGTCGCGCAGCGCGGCGCGGTCGAGCGGGCCGTCGAGCCAGAACCCGACGGACATCTGGTAGGCGAGCGCGCCGTCCTGGTCGAGGGCCGCCAGCTGCCGCTGCGCGAGGGTGCTGCGCACCGGCGCCGGACGCGGCTCGACCCTGGCCGGGCTCGTCCGGCCGTCGTCGAGCATGCCGTTCTCGCGCAGCTCTTCGACGGACTCGCGCACCGCGGTGCGGATGTGGTCGAGATCGGCCTGCTCGTGCGCGGTCGACAGGAAGAAGTTGCGCAGTTCCCAGACGAACACACCGCGGTCGAGCAGGTTGAAGTAGAACGGGTCCATGTTCTTCTCGTGCTCGAACTTGAAGATCGAGGAGAACCGGCGGACCTCGATCGGCATGTCGAGCTCGCGGAAGTCGGCGTTCAGCTGGTCGACGAACGTCTCGGTCTTCCGGTCGAGGTCCCGCTGCAGGGCGGGACCCTCGGCACGGAGGTGGTCGACGACCGCCTTGGCCGCCGCCATGGTCAGCGGGTGCTGGTTGAACGTGCCGCCGAAGAAGGTGGATTCCACGGTCGGGCGGGAGTCGTCGCCGAAGTTCCAGACGCCGCCGTCGATGGAGTCCATGATCCCGCCACGGCCGGTGATCACGCCGAGCGGCATGCCACCGCCGATGATCTTGCCGTAGGTGGCGATGTCGGCCTCGATGCCGTACAGGCCCTGGACGCCGGCCGGGTGGCAGCGGAAGCCCGTCACCATCTCGTCGAAGATGAGCTTCGTGCCGTGCGCCCAGGTGATCTCCCGCAGCCTGCGCAGGAATTCGGGCTTCTGCACGCCGGGAGTGCGCAGGGTCACCGGCTCGGTCACGACCGCCGCGAGCTCCGAGCCGTGCCGGGTGATGAAGTCGAGCGCCTCCTCCGAACCGAACTCCAGCACGTACACGTTGTCCACCGCACCCGGCGAGACACCCGGCGCGAGCGGCTTGGTGCGGAACACGCCGTTCTCGTGGGACGGCACGGCGAGCACGGTGTCGGAGTGGCCGTGGTAGGCGGTGGAGAAGACCACGATCTTGTCGCGGCCGGTCGCCGCCCGCGCGAGGCGCAGCGCCGTCATGACCGCTTCGGTGCCGCTGTTGAGGAAGGCGACCCGCTCCATGCCGGTGAGTTCGAGCACGCCGGCGGCGACGTCCTCGACCAGCTGGGTGCGCGGACCGAGGCTGAAGCCGATGTCCATGCGCTCGCGCATGGCCTCCATGACGACCGGCGGGTTGTGCCCGAGGAGGTGGACGCCGTACCCGAGGGTGAGGTCGACGTACTCGTTGCCGTCGATGTCCCACAGCTTGGCGCCCTGCCCGCGCTCGGCGACGAGCGGGTACAGCATCTCCTTGGTGGTGGGCCGGAAGCCGACGGTGGACCGGCTGTCGGCCACCATCGGCCGGTACCGCTGGGCGAAGTCCTTCGAGCCCTTCGTCCGGGTGCCGAGCCGGTCGGCCAGCGCCTTCAGATAGCGGACCCGCTGCTCCGTCTCCACCGGGCTGGGCCCGGTGCGGCGCACGCCGGGGAAGAGCGGAACCACCGACCCGGTCGAAGCCGGCCGCACGGCGGGGGCCGGTACGGGCGCCGGTACGCCGGCCGCGGGCTCGGCGGCCGGGCCGGCCGCGGCGGTCGGCCCGCCGCCCGCCAGCAGCTCCAGCTGGCGCTGCATGACGACGAGCTGCTCCTTGATCAGGCTCTGCACCGCCGTCGAGGCGCCCGCCGTCGGCAGTCCGACCACCGGTGCCGCGACTGCCGGCACGCCGGCGACCGGCGGCGTCACCGGGGCGGTCGGCGGGGCCGGCGTCGTGCCGACCGGGACAGCGGCGGCGGTGGCGGCCGCGGCGGGCGGCGCCGTCCGCGCTCCCGGCAGCTTCTCCGCCGGAGCGTGCGCGGCGAGGTACTCGGCCAGGTCGTACGGGCTCTGCACCTCGTCGAAGAGCTGCCGGAGCGACACCTTGCAGCCGTAACGGTCCTCCACCACCCGCAGCATGCCCAGCAGCGACATCGAGTCCGCTCCGAGGTCCGTGAACAGGAGGTTGGGGTCCAACTGGTCGGGCTGGACGTCGAAGTAGCCGCCGACAATGGTGACGATCTCTTGGAGCAGTGGCTCCACGGTGTTCTCCTCGTGGTTGGTGTCAGCCGATGCGGCCGTGCGACGTCCGGCGTGCGGCCGCCGAGGGCTCCGCCGTCCGTTCCGGGTCCAGCCGCGCCGCCAGGTGATCGATCGTCGGATTCGCCAGGAGTTCGACCGCCGTCAGTGGCAGGCCGAGCTCCTTCTCGATTCGCCGGGCGAGCCGGACCGCGAGCAGCTCGTCGCCGCCCAGGTCGAAAATGCTCAGGTCGTAACGGTCGACCTCGGTGCGCAGCGCCTCGGACCACAGCTTCGCCAGCGCCGCCTTCAGCTCGTCGCCACGCAGCTGCCGCGCGGGGGCGGCGGCCGTCACGGCGGGGCGGGGCAGCTGCTGGACGCGGCGGTACAGGTCGTCGGCCGTGTGCTGCCCCGGAGCGGTGTCGAGGGACCAGAGGTGGACGACCCGCTCGGGGGTCCGCCCGTCCGCGGCGAGCGCGGCGAGCAGCTGCTCGTAGTCACCGGGGTTCGCGGGGTCGATGACGAAGGAGTCGGCCTCGGCCCGGCCGAAGGCCTCGCCGGGGCGCACGACGACCGCGGCGCCGCCTCGTTCGCGCAGAGCGCCCGCCAGCGAGTCACCGACCCCGCCGGAGTCCGCGAACAGCAGCCACGGGCCGCCCTGGCTCTGAGCGGGAACCGGCGCAGGGGCCGGCGGGTCAAGGCGGTGAACGGCGCGGTTCAGCGGGTACGCCGGCAACGGGACGCGGCGGGGCCACCCGCCGCACCAGTCCGACCAGTCCACCGGCACGCCTTCGGTCCACAGGCGCGCCGCGGCGGTCAGCAGCCGGTCCACCGGCGGCAGGGCCTGTTCGGCGTCGAGGCCGGCACCCGCCGGCAGCCCGCCGACCGGGGTCCCGACGGCCAGCACGGCCGCACCGTCGCCCGTCCGGCCCGCGAACGCCTCGGCCAGCCGGTCGCCCTCCCAGACGTCCTGGGTCCAGTGCAGCGGGTCGAGCACCCGCGCCTGCGGCAGTTCGCCGCCGACGACGGCCGACAGGACGGGAATCCTCGGGACCGTCGGGCGCACCTCGGGGGCACGGTCGAGCAGCCCGGCCCGCCAGGAGAGCAGCGCCACCGCGTCGGCCGCCTCCAGGGCGCCGGCGAAGCAGGCCGCCAGGACTTCGCCCGCCCCGGCTCCCCCGGCCGCCGCCGGCCGTACGCCGGACTCGGTCCACAGCGTCGCCAGCACCTGGCTGGCGGCCACCTGGGCCGCCGACGGGTCGCCGGCGTCGAGGACGGCGCCCCCGGTGGCCTGCTCCGCCAGGTCGGCGACGGCGGACAGCCGCGCGGCCAGCGCCCGGAACTCCTCGGCCGGGACTTCGCCGAACAGGAAGGAGACGGCCGGGGCGGTCTCCGCCGCCGGCCGGGCGGCGGTCTTCCCGCCGGAGAGCGCGCGCAGCCCGGCCGCGGCGGTGGCGTGGTCGTCCGCGACGACGGCGTAGCGGTGCGCGAAGCCGCGCCGGCCCTGCCGCAGCGTGTACGCCGCGTCGGCGAGGTCGGGGGCGTCCGCCGCCTCCAACGCGTCGGCCAGCCGGCCGGCCAGCTCCCGCAGCGCCGTGTCGCTCTTGGCGCTCACCGCGAGCAGCTGCGGGCCGTCGGCCGGCGCCGGCCGGTCGGGCAGCGGGGGCGCCTCCTCCAGGACGACGTGGGCGTTGGTGCCGCCGACGCCGAACGAACTGACGCCGGCCCGCCGGGGGGTTTCGCCGGACGGCCAGGCCATCGGACGGGTGTTGATGTGGAACGGGCTGCCGGCCAGGTTGATCTGGGGATTCGGCCGGGTGAAGTACGGGTGGCCCGGGATCTCCCGGTGCCGCAGCGCCAGCACCGTCTTGATGAAGCCGGTGATCCCCGCCGCGGCGGCGAGGTGTCCGACGTTCGCCTTGACCGAGCCCAGGACGCACTGGCCCGGCCGGGCGCCGCCGTCGGTGAAGGCCTCGCTCAGCGCGGCGAACTCGATCGGGTCGCCCAGGGTGGTCGCGGTCCCGTGGGCCTCGACGTACGTGATGGTGTCGCTGTCCACCTCGGCGACCGCCTGCGCCTCGGTGATCACGGCCCGCTGGCCCTCGACGCTCGGAGCCGTGTAGCCGATCTTGTCGGCGCCGTCGTTGTTGATCGCCGAACCCTTGACCACGGCGAGGATCTGGTCGCCGTCCTCGATCGCCTCGGCCAGCCGCTTCAGGGCGACCAGGCCCACCCCGTCACCGAAGGTGGTCCCCGCGCCGTCGGCGTCGAACGGACGGCACCGCCCGTCCGGGGAGAGGATCATCCCCTCGCTGAAGACATAGCCCGGATAGGCGTTGGCGATCACCGAGACGCCGCCGGCCAGGGCGATGTCGCACTCACCCGCGAGCAGGCTCTGCACGGCCAGGTGCACCGCGACCAGCGAGGTCGAGCAGGCGGTCTGCACGTTGACGCTCGGTCCCTTGAGGCCCAGCTTGTAGGAGATCCTGGTGGTCAGGTAGTCCTTGTCGTTGGCGATCATGAGCTCGGTGCCGTCGTAGCCCAGCGGGTCGCAGGCACGGGCCACGACGTTGGTCAGGTACGTGTTCATCGACGCGCCGGCGAACACGCCGATGGCCTGATCGCCCGAGCCACCGGAGTAGCCGACGGTTTCGAGCAGTTCCCAGGCGACCTCCAGCAGGATCCGCTGCTGGGGGTCGAGCAGTCTCGCCTCGCGCCGGGTGTAGCCGAAGAACTCGTGGTCGAAGGCGAACGCGTCCGGCAGGGACGCGGACCGCTTGACGTAGTGGGGATCGCGCAGCACCCGCTCGGGGACCCCGGCGGCCAGGAGTTCGGCGTCGGTGTGCGTGGTCAGCAGGTCGTCCCCGGCGCGCAGCCGGCTCCAGAACCGGTCCAGGTCCGGGGCGCCGGGGAACCGGCCGGACATCCCGATCACGGCCACGTCGTTCGCGCGCAGCTCCGGGCCGGCCGCGTCGGCGTCAGACATCCTTACCTCCATCGGAATCCGGGCGGTGGCGCTCCCGCGCGCGCAGCCGCGCGCTGCGGGCCGTTCCGTCCGCCAGCTGCACCCGCCGGCTCGACGCCCGGCCCCGGGCCGGGCCCGTGGCGTCCGCGGCGGCGGCCGGGGCGAGGCGCCGGGCCAGGCTGGCCACGGTCGGGTAGCGGAACAGTTCGTGCACCTTCAGCGGCTTCTCCGCGTCCTCGTCGGCGAGGATCGTGTGCACCTGCATCAGCAGCCGGGAGCTGCCGCCGAGATCGAAGAAGTTGTCGTCCGGCCCGATGGCCTCGCGCCCGAGCACCTGCTGCCAGACGGCCGTCACCCGCCGTTCCAGAGCGCTCAGTGCCGCGCCGGCGGGCCCGCTCCGCGGGGTCACGTCAACGGCCCGGCGCGCCGGGGTGGTGCCGCGGTCGACCTCGGTCGCCAGCGGCAGCTCCGCCACGCCGCGGCCGGGGTCCGCGAGTGCGGCCCGCAGCAGCGCCAGGTAGTTCCCGGTCGCCTGACGGGCCGCCTCGGCGGAGAAGACGGACTTCCGGTACTTGAGCAGCCCGACGAGCCGGTCACCGTCGTGCACGACCTCCAGCACCAGCTCCAGCTGGTCGTCCTGCTGGTCCAGCCGGTACGGCAGCGCGGTCAGCCCGGCCCAGGCGACCGGGGCCGCGCCCTCGTCGGCGATGTACAGGCCTGCCAGCGCCGGGTACCGGCTGGGCTTCTGGTAGCTGAACATCGCCTGGAAGACCGGGTTGCGGTCGTCCACCCGGCGCGGTGCCAGCTCGCCGACGATCAGCTCGAACGGGTAGTCCTGGTGTTCGAGTGCCTCCACGACCGTGCGGCGGGTCCGTCCGAGCTGCTCCCGGAACGACACCGCGTCGCTCAGATCGGCACGCAGCACGACGGGATTGACGAAGTTTCCGACGCACTCGGCCATCGCCGGGTCGGTCCGCCCGGCCATCGGAGTCCCCACCAGCACGTCCCGCTGTCCGGTGTACCGGCCGACGAGGACCTGGAAGGCCGTCAGCAGCACGGCGTAGGGCGTGACCCCCTCCTCCTTGGCCAGCGCGAACACGCCCTGGGCGAGCTCGGCGGCGATGGGGAAGACGATCGATCCGCCCTCGTCGGCATCGGCCGGGTCGAGCTCGAACCGGGGCCACTCGGCCGGCTCGAGCCGGCCGGAGAGCTGCTCCTGCCAGTAGGCGCGCGCCCTGCCGCCCTTCTCGCCGGCGATCAGCCCATGCTGGTACGTGACGAAGTCGCTGTACGGGACGTTGCGTCCGGGCAGCTGCGACGGGCGCCGCTCGGCCTCCGCGAGGTAGAGCTGCTCGAGCTCCGCCAGGATGACGCCGAGCGACCAGAAGTCGCACACCACGTGGTGCAGGACCAGCAGGACGACGGCCTCGCCGTCCGCCACCTGGTACGCCCGCACCCGGACCAGCGGCCCGGTCGTGAGGTCGAACGGCTCGCGGTAGGCGGTGCGCACCGCGTCCTTGAGCCGCTGCTCGCTCCACTGCCGGGCGTCCGGCTCCGCGAAGTCGGGTTCGAGCCACCCGTGCACCGTCTGGCGGCCCGCGGTGTCGCCCTGGCCGTCCGCGCCCACCCGGCCGAAGGTGGTGCGCAGGGCGGCATGCCGCCCGACGAGCGACTGGACCGCGCCGCGGAACGCGGCGGAGTCGAACCCGTCGGTGAACCGGGCGGTGAACGCGACGTTGTAGGACGCGCTGTCCGGGTTCATCTGGTGCAGCATCAGCAGCGGGCTCTGGGCGTACGAGAGCGGGTGGTCGGTCCGCGCCTGACCGGCACGTGACCGCAGCGCCGCCTCCAGCCTCTTCCGGATGTCGTAGTCGGTCATGGGAATCACCCCTCGGTCGGTTCGGCGGCGTCCTGATCGGCCAGCCAGGGCAGCAGCGCCTGGATCTGGTCCTCAGTCAGCGAGTCAAGGGAGGCCAGGAGTCGCTCCGCCTCCTGGGGCGAGAAGGGAGCCGCGTCGGCCGCGGCCGGGGACTCCTCGGCGGCCGGGGCCGCCTCGGCCGGCAGGTCGCGCGCCAGGCGCTCCGCCAGTTCGTCGACGAGCGGGCGCAGGGCCTTGCCTTCGAGCAGGCCGATGAGCGGCAGGTCGATGTCCAGGTCGCGGAAGATCTGACCGCGGACCTCGACCGCCACCAGCGAATCGAGCCCGGCGTCGTGGAGCGAGAGGTCCTCGTGGACCGCGGCCTCGGACATGCCGAGCCGGGTGGCCAGCATGACGCGCAGGTACTCGAACACCAGCTCGCGGCGGCGTTCCGGGGTGGCGCCGGGCCCGTCCCGGCGCAGCCGCCTGACCGCCTCCGCTCCGTCCTGGGCCGGCGCCGCGGGCTCCTCGTCCAGGGCGACGGCCCGCCCGCCGGGGAACCGGGCCAGGTAGCGGGACCAGTCCACGGAGAAGACGCCGTACTGGCCGCCGGGCCCGGCCAGCAGCCGGTCGAGTGCGGCGAAGGCCGGACCGTTCTCCAGCGGGGTGAACCCGCCGTCCAGGATCCGCGCCTGCAGGCGCGGGCTCAGCCGCGCCACCATGCCCGACTCCCACGGTCCCCAGTTGACGCTGAGGGCGGGCAGCCCCAGCCCCCGCCGGTAGTGGGCGAGCCCGTCCAGGAAGGCGTTGCCGGCCGCGTAGTGGGCCTGCCCGGGCGCGCCGAGCAGCGCGGCCGTGGAGGAGAAGAGGATGAACTGTTCGAGGTCGAGCCCCAGCGTGGCGCGGTGCAGGTGCCAGCCACCGGCCACCTTCGGGTCGAGCACCGCCTGGAAACGCTCCCAGCTCAGCTGCGGCAGCACCGCGTCGTCGAGCACACCGGCCGCGTGGACGACGCCCTTGAGGCCGCCCCACTCCTGCCCGGCACGCTCGACGAGCCGCTTGACCGCGGCCTCGTCCGTCACGTCCAGGCCGACCAGCGTGACCTTCAGCCCCGACCGCTCCAGCTCGCCGACCTGCTCCGCGATCCGCGCCTCGGGGGCACGGCGCGAGGCGAGCACGACATGGCGCACCCCGTGTCGTGCCAGCCACGCCGCGGTACGCAGACCGAGCGCCCCGGTCCCTCCGGTGATCAGGTAGCACCCGTCCGCGCCGAGCCGGCCCGGACGCGCCGTCGGCATCGACGCGCGCCGCAGCACGGGCCGGTGGACCCGGCCGTCCCGGATCGCGGCCTCCGCCGGCGCGTCGGCCGGAGCCAGCAGCCCGGGGAGCGTGCGCAGCGCCCCGGGGAGGTCCCGCGGGTCCATGTCGAGCAGCCGTACGCCCAGCTGGGGCGCTTCCAGCGCCGCGCTCCGGCCGAGACCCCACAGCATCGAACCGTACGGGTCGCCGGTCTCGGCGGACCCGTGCACGTCCACCGCCCCACGGGTGAGCAGCACCACCGAAGTCGGCGCCCAGCCCGCGCGCTCGGCGGCCTGCGCGAGTGCGGGCAGGCTTCCACAGGCGGTGCGGGTCTCCGGTCCGGCCGGGCCGAGCCCGTCCAGACCGAGGCAGTGCAGGATGCTCGCGGGCCCGGTGTCGCGGAGGAGTCGCTCCAGGCTCTCGGCGTCGGCGGGGTCCAGCGCGTAGTGGTGATCGTCGTGGCGGGCGAAGGTCTCGCCCACCTCGGCGATCACGCACCGGCTTCCAGCCGCCTCCAGTGCCGTGACCGCGTGGCGCCAGTGCCCCTGGCGGTCGGCGAGCACGATCCACGGTCCGGTCGTGGGCGAGGCACCGCCGGTCGGCCGGATCGGTTCCCACTCCTCGGCGTAGACCGGAGCCTCGGTTCCCGGCCCGGCCGGCTCGCCGTGCGAGGGCGAACGGAAGGACACCGCCCGCAGTTCGAGGCCGAAGAGTTCGAGCAGCGGGTTGCCCTCGTGGTCGGTCAGCGAGACGTCGGCCACGGCCCGCGAGGCCTCGGCCGCCCGGTGCCGGATGAGCGCGACACCGGATTCCGCCGCGTTGCCGGCCGCGTGGAACACGGCCCGCTCGATCCGGAACGGCAGCAGCACGCCGTCCTCGGGAGCCTTGCGGACGATCCGTGCCGCGATCGCCAGCTGGACGCAGGAGTCGAGCAGCGCCATCGTCCGCTCACGCGGCGAGGCGGCCGCGAAGCAGAGGTCGCCCGTGCTGTCCTCGCCGACCAGGCGCAGTTCCTTGATCCACTGGAACGTCGGGCCGAACCCGAAGCCGTTCGCCTCGAACAGCGGGTAGAGCTCGGCCGCGGCGACCGGCCGGCCGGCGCGGTAGCCCGACGGGTCCGTCCACCGCCGAGGCGGCTCGGCGGCGCCGCCGACCTGCTGGATCCGGCCCTCCGCGTGCACCTGCCACGACTCGTCGGCCAGCGGGTCGTCCACCCTCGCCAGACCGAGCGACTGTGCGACGAACCGGCCGTCCCCGGCCGGGGTGAGCACGAGCTGGATCCGGCGTTCGGTCTCGGCGACCTCCAGGGCCCGCGGGAACACCAGGTCCTCGACGACCGTCGCGGACGCGGAGTCCACCGCCTCCACCAGGCACGCCGTGTGGTAGGCCCCCGGCACCACGAGGCGGCCGGCGATCTCGTGATCGGCGAGCACTCGCGGAGCCTGCGCGGCCACCGTGGTCTCGTAACGCCGCTGCGCGGACTGCGGCAACGCGAGCCGGCTCAGTGCCGGCGGCTCACCGGCCGGCCCCGCGGGCGGCGCGGTGACGGCGGGGGCCTGCGCCGGTGCGATCCAGTGCCTCGTCCGGGCGAAGGGGTACAGCGGGGCGGGCACCCTGCGCGCGCCGAACGGCTCGTTGTACCGCGCCCAGTCGACGGCCACCCCGGCCCGTTCCAGCCGGGCGAGGTGCGCGAGCACCGTGGCCGGGTCCGGGATCCTGGGGGCCAGACCCGCCAGCCACACGGCGTCGCCGGTGGACTGGGCGCGACCCGACGTGGTGAGCGTCCGGCCGGAACCCACCTCGAGGAAGACCGTGCACCCCCCGTCGAGCAGCCCCCGGATGCCGGGCGCGAACCTGACCGGCGAGGTGAGCTGGCGCCCCCAGTACTGCGCACCGAGATCGCCGCCGACCGCCCACGTACCGGTGAGGTTCAGAGCCATCGGCACGGTCGGCGGCCGGTGGGTGATCCGGCCCGCCGCCTCGACCAGGGCCGGAACGGCCGGGGCGACCAGCGACGAGTGGAAGGCATGCGTGGTCTCCAGGGCGATCGTCTCCCAGCCCCGCTGCCGGAACGCGCTCTCCAGCTCGCTCATCTCGGCGTCCGAGCCCGAGACGGTGAACCGCTGCGGCGCGTTGTACGCGGCGATCGCCGCCGAGCCGCCCCGGGCTTCGACCAGGCGCTCCAGCCCGGCCACGTCGGTGCAGCCCACGGCGACCATCCGGCCGCTGCCGGGAACGGCCCCGAAGGCGCGACCGCGCGCGCAGACCAGTTCGAGCCCTTCCTCGGGGCTGAACACCCCGGCCACGCAGGCGGCCGCGTACTCGCCCAGGCTGTGGCCGACCACCGCGTCCGGCCGCACCCCGCACGAGGCCCAGAACTCGGCCAGCGCGACCTGCAGCAGGAAGACGGCGGGCTGAAGCAGTTCGGCCCGTGCCTGCGCCGCCGGGTCGGCGAACACGTCGAGCGGGCCGACGCCGGTGAGGCGGCGGAAGAGCTCGGCGTGCCGGTCCACCGCCGCGCGGAACACGGGATGCTCCCGGTAGAGCTCGACGCCCATGCCGACGTACTCGGAGCTCTGTCCGGGGAAGAGGAACCCGACCCTCGGCCTGGACCTCGCGGCCTCGCCCGCGTCCGCCTGCCCGGTCCCGTCGCGCAGCCACGACTCGATGCGCTCGGCCGCGGCGTGCTCGCTGTCGGCGAGCACACTGAGCCGGTGCCGCTGCGCACGCCGTCCGACGTGGCTGGTGTGGGCCAGGTCCGCCAGCACCGCGCCCGGCTCGCGCAGCCGGTCCGCCCACTGTCCGGCCAGGGTCCGCAGCGCGTCCGCGCTCTTCGCGCTGATCCTGACGAGTTCCGGTCCCGGACGCCGGTCCACGGGCGCCCGGTCCGGTGCCTGCTCCAGCACGGCGAAGGCGTTGGTACCGCCGATGCCCAGGGAGTTGACCGCCGCCCGGCGCGGGGACCCGGGCATGGGCAGCGGCTCCGCGTTGACGAACAGGCCCGATCCGTCCAGGTTGAGCCGGGGGCTCGGCGCCGTGAAGTACGGGCTCGGCGGGATCTGGCCCCGGTGCAGGGCCAGCGCGGTCTTGATCAGGCCGGCGATGCCCGATGCCGCCTCCATGTGCCCGATCAGCGCCTTCACCGAGCCGATGGCGACGGGAGCGTGACCGCCGAAGATCTTCTTCAGTGCTCCGATCTCGGTGGGATCGCCGAGTGGCACGCCGGTGCCGTGCGCCTCGATGTAGCCGATCGTGGCGGGGTCGACGCCGGAGACGGCGAGCGCCCGACGCATCGCGGCCAGCTGGCCCGGCTGACTGGCGGCTCCGTAACTCGACTTGCCGCCACCGTCGTTGTTGATCGCGGTGCCGAGGATGGTGGCGTAGACGGTGTCGCCGTCGCGCAGCGCGGCGTCGAGCGGCTTGAGGACGACGGCGCCCACGCCGCTGCCGAAGATCGTCCCCTGCGCGCTGACGTCGAACGGACGGCAGCGGCCGTCCGGCGACAGGATGCCGCCCCGGCGGTACCAGTGCCCGGAGGGGTCGGGAAGCCGGACGTTCACGCCGCCGGCCAGGGCCGCGTCGCACTCGCCGCGCAGCAGGCTCTGGCAGGCGAGGTGCACCGCGACCAGCGACGTGGAGCAGGCCGTCTGCACCGTCAGGCTGGGCCCGGTCAGGTTGAGCTTGTACGACACCCGGGTGGCGAGGAAGTCCTTGTCGGACCCGAGCTGCTCCAGCGAGGCCGTCGGGTCTTCCAGCAGCCCGGAGTTGTCCAGTACCTCGGGCAGGTAGCTGGTGAGGATGCCGCCGCTGCCGGCGAAGACGCCGACCGAGGCCCCGTCCCGTGCCGACGAGCGCAGGCCCGCGTTCTCCAGCGCGTGCCAGCAGGTTTCCAGGAAGATGCGGTGCTGCGGGTCCATGACGGCGGCCTCGCGGCCCGAGATGTCGAAGAAGGCCGCGTCGAAGAGGTCGACGTCCTCGATCGAGGCGGTCGCCTTGACGTAGTCGGGGTTCTTCAGCCACTCCGGTGCCACGCCGGCGCGGAGCAGCTCCTCGTCGCCGACGTCGCGGATCGCCTCGCGTCCGGCCTGGATCGCGTCCCAGAACCGGTCCACGTCCGCGGCGCCCGGAAAACGCGCGGCCATGCCGACGATCGCGATCGGACCCCCGCCCAGTTCCCGCTGGGTCATGACTGCTCGCCGGCCCCAAGCCGCACCTGGCCGGCCGGGTCGTACGCGTCCAGCAGGTCACCGACCGTGCGCACACCGGTGATGGGCACCTCGTCGGAGAACGGGTCGGTGCCCAGCTCCATCTCCAGGACGGCGACCAGCCGGGCGAGGTGCAGCGACGTCAGACCGAGCTGGTCGACGAGCAGCTGATCCTCGTCCAGGTGCTCGACCGGCTCGGCCACCTCGTTCACGATCTCGATCAGCACGGCCTTGACCGTCTCCTGCCAGTTCATTCGTTTCACACTTCCGTTCAGGTTTGCCCGGGTCCCCGCGATCGGGGTTCAGCAGGTGTAGCCGCCGTCGACGGTGATGGTCTGGCCGGTGATGAAGCTCGCCGAGGGCGAGGTGAGGAACCGGACGGTGCCGAGCACGTCCTCCACCGAGCCGAGCCGGCCCAGCGGGGTTCGACGCACGATGCGGCGGAGTTGGTCCGGGCTGATTCCCGACGTCATGTCGCTGTCGAAGTAGCCGGGGGCGATGCTGACCACCCTGATCCCGGCCGGGCCGACCTCCCGGGCGAGACCTCGCGTCAGCCCGTCGAGCGCGGCCTTCGCCGCCCCGTACACCGCGACACCGGTCTGCCCGCGCAGTGCGTTGATCGACGACAAGTTGATCACCACGCCGTCCCGGCGGGCAAGCATCGGCTTGAGGCAGGCCCGGGTGAGCAGGACCGGAAGCGTCAGGTTGGTCCGCAGCGCGGCGTCGATCGCCGCCGCGGAGGTCAGCGTCAGCAGGCCTTCGAGCCCGACCGCGGCGTTGTTCACCAGCACGTCGATGCGGCGGTGGCGGCGCGCGGCCGCGCGGACGAAGCCCTCGACCGCATCGGCGTCCGTACCGTCGACCGCGGACCAGAACAGTGCGTCCGGATCGGTCGACTCGCGCAGCGCGGCCAGTTCGGCGGACTCGGACCGGCTGAAGGTCTCCACCCGGTAGCCGCGCTCCAGGAAGTCCGTCACCAGGGCCAGTCCCAGACCGCGGCTGCCGCCGCTGATGACCGCCACCGGTCGCTGATCCACGGGGTCGTTCATGCCGCGCCTCCCATGCGCTTGAATCGCTCGCCGTGCAACGGCACGTCCGAGACGGTGATGACGGCCGGGACCTTGTGGGGCGGAAGGTGCCCGGCGCAGAACTGACGCAGCCTCCTGCTCAGCGCCCGCCGCTCCTCCGGCTCGACCAGCTCGACCACGGCCACGACGATCGCTCCGGTGACGGCGTTCGCCCGTCCGGTCACGACGACGTCCCTGACGTTGCCCGCCCGGAGCAGCACGTCCTCGACCTCGGCGGGGGACACCTTCTCGCCGCCGACGTTGATCAGCGCCGAGCGCCGCCCGAGGACGCGCATCGAACCGTCCTCGGCCACCTCGACCGCGTCCCCGGTGTTGAGCCACCCGTCCTCGTCGAACGGGCTGGGCGCGTTGAGATACCCGAGCATGCTGCTCGGAGACTTGATCCAGAGCACCCCGTCGCGCACCCGGGTGCTGAACCCGTGCCCTCCGACGTTCATCCGCAGCGAGTCCGACGAGACGGACCGGGTGGGCAGGATGCCGCTCTCGGTGAGGCCGTAGGTCTGCTTGAACTGCACCTGGGGGAACACCTCGGCCGCGTGCGCCAGGGTGACCTCGCGCATCGGCTCGGTGCCGTAGGTGATCAGTTCGAGCGAGGACAGGTCGTGGCCTTGATGCGCGCCGGAGAGCAGCAGCATGTTGAGGAAGGTCGGCGTGGTCGGCAGGACCTGGACGCGGTGGCGCTCGATGGCCTCGCACGCGTGCTTCGGGGTCCGCTGCGGCTCGGTGACCACCGTGCCGCCACCGACGAGCGTGCGGAACAGCGTGTTGACCCCGCCGATGTGGTCGAGCGCCATGAACTGCAGCGTCCGCCGGGGGCGGGACGACGCACGGAATCCGCCCAGCAGCCGCGGCAGCGAGAGCAGTGCCGCCTTGCTCTCCCCCGTCGTCCCCGAGGAGAACAGCAGCAGACCGGCCTCCCCCGAGTCGGCGAGCTTCGTCAGGAGCTCGGGCCGCGGCTCGTCCGGTGCCGCGATCGTCCGGACGGTCCACTCGTCGGAAGCGTCGAACTCGATCACCCGGGTCACGTGCGCCGTCGCGATCCTGCGCTCCCGCTGCTCCTTCGGCGGATCGGCGGGGGCGAACGGAACCACCACGGCGCCCCGGACGGCCAGCGCCGTGAAGAGCGCGACCACGGCCGGCGAGGCGTTCCCGACGATCGCCACGCTCTCGCCCGCGGCCACCCCGTGCCGATCCAGCTCGGCCAGCCAGTCGGTGGCCCGCCCGGCGAGCTCGGCGTAGGTGACCCTGCCGCCGTGCCCGACCATCGCCTCGGCGTCGGCCCGCTCCCGGAGTTGTGACAGCAGCCAGTCCATCGCGTCTTCTACCGCCCTGTTCGTCATGCGCACACCTCTATTGCCAAGGCCGCCCTGGGGAGGCCGCCGGAACACGACCGCGCCGCCGGCGTCACGAGTTCGCCCTCCTGCGCAGCACGGGGCGGGGCCTGCTCCCGCCGGTACCGAGCCGGGCCGCGATCTCCCCGATCGACTGCGATTCGAAGATCGCCCGGATCCCCAGTTCAAGGCCCAGGACGGTGTTCACCCGGCCGATGACGACCATGGCGAGCAGCGAATTCCCGCCGAGCTCGAAGAAGTTGTCGTCAAGACCCACCTGCGGGACGCCGACCGCTTCGGCCACGATCTCGCACAGCTGCCGTTCCCGGGAGCCGGCGGGCGCCTCGACGTCCCGGGACGCCTCCGGCTCGCTTCTCGACGGCTTGAGCTCCGCCAGCGCCCTGCGGTCCACCTTGCCGTTGGGCGTCACCGGGAACACGTCGAGCACCTCCACCCGGTCGGGCAGCAGCGCGGACGGGAGCCTGCCGCGCAGGAACTCCCGGACGGCCGACGTGGTCAGACCGTCCGGGCCTCCGTCGCCGGGCACCAGGTAGGCCACCAGTCGGGCCGTCCGCGTGCCCGGATCGGTCGCGATGACGGCGGCGCGCGCGACGGCGGGGTGGCCGAGCAGCTCCGCCTCCACCTCACCGGGCTCGACGCGCAGGCCGCGGACCTTCACCTGGTCGTCGATCCGGCCCCAGTACTCCAACTGCCCGTCAGGACGCAGTCGGCCCTTGTCGCCGGTGCGGTACATGCGCTGCCCGGGGACGGGGCTGAACGGGTCGGCGATGAACCGCTCGCTGGTGTAGGCCGGCTGTCCCACGTACCCCTGGGCGACACCGAGCCCACCGATGCAGATCTCGCCGACGAACATGGGCGGCAGCAACTGGAGCTGGTCGTCGACGATGTAGAGCTGCGACGTGCCGACCGCCCGCCCGGACACCTGCCGCTCGTGCTCGCCGATCTCCGCCCGGGCCGTGTCGACCGTGCACTCGGTGATGCCGAACATGTTGAACGCGAGCAGCCCCGGCTGGTCGTGCAGGCGCTGCCACAGCCGGTCGGAGGCGCTCTCGCCACCGATCAGCACGATCTTCGGAGGGTGCGGCACCGCCAGGATGCCGGCCTCGACCAGGACCTCCATCTGGCTGCTGTTGCAGTCGAGCACGTCGATCGCCGAGTCGGGGTCCGAGCCGCGGGCCAGGAGCCGGAGCGGATCCATCCGCTCTTCCTCGTCGATCAGCAGCAGGCGGTGCCCGAAGGCGATCATGCCGAGGCACTGGTTGATGAACACGTCGAAGGCCACCGAGCTCAGCGCACCGACATTCACCTGGCTGCCTTCGGGCAACCGTGCGTACATCGGGGCCAGTTGGGTGGTGGCGAGCGCGACCAGGCTCGCCTGATCGACGACCACGCCCTTCGGCCGCCCGGTGGAACCCGAGGTGAAGACCAGGTAGGCCGGGGCGCCGGCCGGGCGACGGACGGGGTCGGCCGGCTTCGCCCGGTCCGCCAGGAGCACCGTCGGTGAGACCGTCTCCACCTCGGCGAAGGATTCGTCCGCGACCACCAGGGCGATGCCCGCCTCCTCCAGGAGCTCGCGGCGGCGGGCCTCGGGCTGCTGCGGATCCAGCAGCAGGAAGGCGCCGCCCGCGCACCAGGTGGCGAGCATCGCGACGATCAGGTCGCTGCGCCTGGGCAGGCAGATACCCACCAGGGTGCCGGTCCGCACGCCGCGGTCCCGCAGGCCGGCGGCCATCGACCGGGCCCGGCCCGCCAGTTCGGCGAAGGTGAGCCGTTCCCCGCTCGCGCTGACCGCCTCCCGTCCGGGTGCGGTCGCGGCGGCCCGCTCGAAGAGCTCCCAGGCCGACGGGCATTCCGCGACGGCCTGACCGTCCTGCCTCGCCTCTCCCGCGCCGAGCAGCAGCGTGTGCGCCAGTGCGTCCCGGTCGAGCACCGGGACGCTCCCGAGCGGGGCGTCGGGCGCCCGACCGAGTGAACGCAGCAGGTGTCCGTAGGCTTCGGCGAATCGCCGCATGGCCGCCTCGGAGAACCGCCGGCGGTCGTACTCGACCGTGATCGTGGTTTCGCCGGCCAGCCGCTGGATGTCCAGGGTCAGGTCGAACTGGAGCCCCGCCAGCTCCGCGGGGTCCGCCACGGGCTCCACCTGGAGACCGTCGAGTGCCCAGAGTTCGCTCGGGTCGAGCGTGCCGTAGCCGATGGCGGCCTGGAACAGGGGGTTGCGGTCGGCGTCCCGCCGGGGGGCCAGCGCGTCCACCACCACCTCGAAGGGCACGTCCTGGTGGTCGATCGCGTCGTGGACCGTGTCCCGCACGAGACCGAGGAGTTGATCGAAGGTCAGTTCCGGTGCCACCCGGGAGCGCAGCACCACGGTGTTGGAGAAGAACCCGATCGCTCCGAAGAGAGCCGAGTGCGGCCGGCTGAGCACCTGCGTCCCGACCGCGATGTCGCTCGCCCCCGCCCAGCGCCGCAGCAGGACGAAGTACACCGCGAGCATGCCCATGAACGGAGTGACCGAGCGCTCCCGGCAGAACTCCTCGAACTCCGCCATCGCGCCCTCCGGCACGGCGACCGGCAGCCGCGCACCGACGATCCGGTCCGGGCTCTCCCGGCCGTCCTCGGGGAGCCGCGTGGGCTGGAGGCCGGCCAGCCGGCCACGCCAGTAGTCCAGGCCGGCGCGGTCCGCCTCGGCCTCCTTCACCGCCTGGCAGAAGTCGGCGTACTGCGCGGCCGGCACGGCGAAGGCGGGTGCGTTCGGGTCGGCATAGGCGAGACGGAGGTCCTCGGCGAACACCTGTGCGGAAATGTCGTCGATGATGAGGTGATGGAACGCGAAGACCACCAGGTGCAGCCCGGCTGACATCCGTATCGCGCCCGCTCGCCAGAGCGGTCCCGAGGAGATGTCGAACGGGATGTCGATCAGCCTTCGGGCGGCGGACTGCGCCCATTCACGGCGCTCGTCCTGCGACTTCCCCTCGGCCTCCACGACGTCGATCACGACGGGCCACACGGCGGCCTCATCCACATCGTGCACCACCTGGAGAACTTCGCCGTCGCGCTCCAGGAACGCACTTCGCAAAGAATCGTGCCGGTCGCGCAGCACCTCCAGCGCGCGCTCCAGCCTTTCGACCGCGAGGTCCCCGGTGACGGAAAGGACGGTCCCCCAGACATCGGCCGCACTGTCCGGTCGCAGGATCGAGGCGAAGTACATCCTTCGCTGCGCGGCGGTGGCGGGCACCGCACGCGAATGAGGCCCGGCCCCGAGACCGTCACCGTCCGGCGCCGACATATCCCGCCAATTCGCTTGACGCATTCGAGGCATGAAAGCCCTCCAACCGATCGGCCATGTCTACGGGGACAGCCCACCGAGACTAACCGCTCTTCACCGGATCGACGGAAGGACCAACCGGCCTACCCTCCCGCCACTCCGGGAAAACCTTGCCGCATAACCGCGAACACCAAAGCCGGGCCGTTCGCGCCCGGCCCCTGATTGCGAAGTCGGGCCCGGTCGACATATATCCCGCGGGCGCGCTTCCGGCGCGGAACGGGATCGCCTGGTGTCTCGCCGGCGAGACAGCGGGGGACACCCGTTGCCGTCGGGGCGATCCGGTTACACGTTTCGGACAGACCGGCCATCGCGGGGCATCGCAGACAGTGGCGACAAAGAATGCGGAGCCGCTGGTAGAAGAGTTCCGAGTGCTCTCGAACGTGCGTGCCTCAGTCCGACGGCAAGTACGTACGATGGGCGGCGAGCGCTGCGTGCACATGCCACAAGCAGGGCGTATCCGCTCACTTACACAAAGCGTATCCAGGGGGTAACGATGCGTACAGATTTCTCGGCGAAGCCCAACGGCGCAGCCGCACCGCACGCGGCGGCGGCAAGTACCGCGGGACGGCCCATGGGCCTGGGCGTACAGCTCCACCGATCCGGCCTGCTGTTCACAGCCAAGCAGAGCCTCAGCGCGTGGGAGAAGGTCGGCGCCAACCTCTTTTCCGTCGCGGATTCCTCCACGTGGTGGATCGCCGACTGGTTGGTCTACGGCGAATCCACATTCCAGGACCGCTACGAGGAGGCCGTGAAGCGGACCTCGCTCAGCTACCAGACCCTTCGCAACTACACCTGGGTGGCCCGCAGGTTTCCGCTGTCCCGCCGACGGCAGAGCCTGAGTTTCAGCCACCACCTCGAAGTGGTGGCGCTCGACCCGCCGGAGCAGGACTACTGGCTGCGGAAGGCCGAAGAGCTGGGCTGGAGCAGGAACAAGCTTCGCGCGGAGGTGCGCGGCAGCCTGCTCACGCGGCAGGGCAAGGCCGCGCAGCCGTACCCCGAGAGCCCCGCCGAAGAGGGCGGCGTCGGTCCCGCCGCGGCCGGTCCCGCCTCGGCGCAGGCCCGCGTCGGCGCCGACCCGGCACCCGAAGCGCGGCTGCTGCACCTCCAGCTCTCGGCCGAGGACCTGGCGAACCTCGAACGCGCCGCCAGGAAGGAACGCGCACCGGTCGAGACCTGGGCCGCGGAGATGCTGCGGCGCGCCGCCGCCGCGTCCTGACGATGTAGCCGCGCACCGGGAGGCCGCCAGGGAGCGGCGGCCTCCCGGTGCGCGACAGCCGTGGGGCGGTCAGGCCGCGTTGCCGACCTGGTCGCCGAGTGCGTCGCTGAGATCGCGGAGCACCGGATTCTTGAAGATGAGCCGGACATTGCGCGGTATTCCGAGCTTCTCGCTCAGGACCTGCCCGAGGCGGATGGCGATGATGGAGTTCCCGCCCACGTCGAAGAGGTTGTCGTCGATGCCGACGGTCGTCTTCCCCAGGAGGTCCCGCACGCTTTCGACCACCAGTGCGTCCATGGGATTGCGGAATTCGCTGCCGCTCACGTACCCGACACCTCGCTAACGCGGTTCATCGCTCATCTCCCTGATCAGGCTGGCCGGCCTCATGTCCGTCCAGTGCGCGGAAACATACTCGAGACAGCTCTTGCGCGTGGCCTCGCCGTGAACGACCGTCCAGCCGGCCGGAGCCGCGCTGAACGCCGGCCACAGCGAATGCTGATTCTCGTCGTTGACGAGGACCAGGTAAAGGGCTTCTTCATCTTCGAACGGATTCGCCACGGACTCTCCAGCGGAATCAATCGGGCCGGCATCGTAACAGCGGCAGGCGTCGCAACGGGACTGGGCACATATTGCTCTTGTCTCGCCGGCGAGACAAGATTGGCGGCAACCTGGCGCGCACCGCCATCCAGGTCGGCGACTTGAAGACCTGCCGGGCGCCCCATGAGTCGATGCTATTCGTGAGGTGGGTAGTGTAATGCCTGATCGTGTTGCCGTGGTAGGGATGTCGATCCGTGCCGCCGATGTGCGGAACACCGCGGATCTCTGGCGACTCCTCAGCACCGGCCGTTCCGGTCGGCGCGAAATCGGCCATGAGGAATTGGCGTTGCGCGGGGTTTCGGACCGCAGATACCGGGACCCGGCGTACGTGCCTGTCACATTCCCGATGGCGGACAGTCTCGGGTTCGACCCGAAGGCGTTCGGCGTCAGCCGGTCCGAGGCGGAGCTGACCGATCCGCAGCACCGCGTGATGCTGGAGGCGTGCTACCGGGCGGTCGAGAGCTCGGGATCCTTCATCGGATCGCTGCCGGACCGCGTCGGAGTGTTCCTCGGACTGCGACCGAGCGACTACGGCGCGCAGCTCGAATTCCACCACGGCGCGGCCGGCGGTGACCTGGACCCCGGCAAGCTCGCCGTCGGCACCAGCCCCGACTACCTGTCCAGCCGGATCTCCTACACCTACGGTCTCACCGGTCCGTCGATGACCGTGCTGACCGCCTGCTCGTCCTCCAGCGTCTCCGTACACCTCGCCTGCCAGGCGATCCTCGCCGGTGAGTGCGACTCGGCGCTGGCGGGAGGCGTCGCGGTGAACCTGCGGGACGCGGGCTACCTGGCCACCGAGGGTTCCATCTACTCACCGCGCGGGCGGTGCGAGCCGTACATGGCCTCGGCCGACGGCACGATGGACGGCAACGGTGTCGCCGTCCTCTTCCTTCGCCGACTCGACGCGGCGCTGGCCGCGGGCGACCCGATCCTCGGCGTGATCGCCGGCACCGCGATGAACAACGACGGCCGGGAGCGCGCCGGCTTCACCGCGCCGGGGGTCGCCGGTCAGATCGAGGTGATCGAAGAGGCCCTCGACGTCGCCGAGTTGAAGTCCTCCAGCATCGGTCTGCTGGAGGGCCACGGCTCGGGCACGAGCATCGGGGACGCACTGGAGATCGAGGCCACGACCCAGGCCTTCCGGTCCGCCGGAGCGGGCGCGGGCGAGTGCCGGCTCCACTCCGTCAAGGCGAACATCGGCAGCCTCACCGCGGGTGCCGGCGCGGCGGGCATCATCGCCTGCCTCCTGGCCATGCGCCACGGCCTGATCCCGCCGAACGCCCCCCTGGTGCAGGGAGCGCCCCCGGTGGACCTGCGGGGCACGCCGTTCGTCCTGGCGGACAAGGCGATCGCCTGGCCGCGTTCGGAGCACGGCCGCTATGCGGCGATCAGTTCGTTCGGGATGGGCGGGACGAACGCACACATCATCATCGGCGACGCCGAGCCGGAGCAGCGGAGCGCCTCGCGCAGGGGCCGCTCCTGGCAGCTCCTGCCGCTGTCCGCGGACGATCCGCAGCGCCTGACCGCGGCGGTCGAGGAGGTGCGCACGGCCGTGGACGACTCCTCGGCCGACGTCCGGCGGGACATCGGTCACACGCTGCGCACCGGGCGCCCGGAGCTCACCGCCCGGGCGGCCGCGCTGATACCCGTCAACGGCACTGCTGCCGACGCGAGTTGGCCGACTCCGGAGCAGTTCCGCAAGGCCCCCGACGGGCCGCCGGCGCTGGTCTTCATGCTCCCCGGGGAGGACGTCGGGCCGTCGGAGACGGCGCTCGCGCTCTACGGGACGGAGCCGGTCTTCCGGTCGGCCGTGGACGACGGCCTCGCCGTCATGGAACAGGCACTGGCTCCCGAGACCTTCGCGGCGGTGCGCGGCGCGTTCCTGCACGGCGCGCTTCCGACCGGGGCGCCGGCCCTGCAGCCGGTGCTGCACCTGCTGGGCGTCGGGCAGTACGCCTTCCTCGGTGACCTGGGAATCCGGCCCGACCTGCTCATGGGGCACGGTGTCGGCGAACTGACCGCCGCCCAGCTGAGCGGCGTCCTCTCCTTCGAGGACGCGGCCCGGGCGGTGTGCTGGCGCGGCCAGGCGATCGCGGACGACGACGCGAGCCCGGCGGAGGCCGCGGTCCGCTTCACCCGTCGGATGCGCGACGTGCGGCTGAACGCCCCCACGACGCCGACGACTTCCGGTGTCACCGGGTCGTGGCTGACCGGCGAGGAAGCCTGCGATCCCGACTACTGGGGCGCGCAGCTCCGCGAGCGGGTCCTGTTCGACGAGGCCGTCCGCACGGTGGTGTCCGAGTACCCCGAGGCCGTGTACCTCCAGCTGAGCGGCGGGACGAACCTGCTCCGCGCCGCCCGGCTCGGCGGAGTGGCCGAGGACGCCGCCCTGGCCGTCGCGGCCGACGACGAAGCCACCGGGGGCCGCTCGCCGCTCCGCGCCGTCGGAGCCCTGTGGGAACGAGGTGTGCAGATCAACTGGGACGCCTACGCCGAGCACGACCAGGCGCTGCGGATCGACACGGCCCCCCGGCGGTTCGACCGGACTCCCCGGCTGCACCCCGCACTACTGGACCACTGCCCCGGGATCGACCCGGCGGAACTGACCGGGAAGCAGGCCGGCCGATGACCACCGACGCAAGCGCAAACCCGACCTCGCTGTCGCAGCAGCGGCTCTGGTTCACCGAGCAGTTGGTGCCGGGCACCGCCCTGCACCACCTGCACGCACGGTTCGTCGTGCGCGGCGAGCTGGATGTGCCGGCCCTGGAGCGGGCGGTCAACGGCGTGATCGACCGGCACGAGGTGCTGCGGACCCGCTTCGGCGTCCTGGACGGCGCCCCCGTCCAGGAGGTGCTGGACGAGGCACGGGCCGCCGTGCGGACGCTCGACGCGTCCGACGACGCCTCGGTCCCCGCCAGGGCGGAGGAGTTCGCCCGCGAGCCCTTCGACCTCACCCGGGCCCCCCTGCTGCGGGTGAGCCTGGTGCGGGGCGGCGGCACCGCGGTGCTGGTCTTCGTGCTCCACCACCTCGTGGCCGACACCCGGTCCCTGGACGTCTTCCTGGGCGAGGTCGCGGAGCTCTACCGGCAGGACCGGCTGGGCGGTGTCGCGGCCCTGCCCGAGCCGCCGCTCCGGTACGTCGACCACGCGGTACGGCAGCGCGAGCGGGCGGGTACGCCGCAGGCCGTCGAACGGCTGGCCGCGCAGCTGGGCGAGCTGGAGGGTTTCCCGGCGGTACTCGACCTGCCGGCCGATCGCCCCCGGCCGGCCGTGCAGACCTTTGCCGGGGCGTCGCTGTCCTGGCAGGTTCCGCCCCCGCTGGTCCGCGGTCTGGAGAAGGTGGCACGGGAACACGGCGCGACCCTGCGGACGACGCTGCTGGCCTCGTTCTCGGCGGTTCTGGGTCTCTGGTCGGGGCAGTCACGACTCCTGGTGGCCACCCCGGCGGAGGACCGCTCCCCGGTCGAGGCCGAGCGGCTGATCGGCCCCTTCGCGAACACCCTCGTGACCCCGGCGGACCTGACCGGCGCCCCGTCGTTCGCCGCGTACCTCGCACGCGTACGGGACGTCCACCTGAGGACCGTCTCGCGACAGGACGTCCCGTACGAGGAACTCCTCGACGGCATGGCGCCGGAGCGGAGCCTGTCCCACAACCCGCTGGTCCAGGTGATGATGGCGTACCGGACAGGCCCCGGTCCCGGGCTGGACCTGCCGGGCGCCGAGCTGGAACCGGTCGACCCGGAGCACGTCGCCTCGCAGTTCGACCTGGTGCTCGATGTCACCGCGCACGACGACGGTCTCGGCTGCCGGCTGCAGTACTCGACCGACCTCTTCGAGCGGGTCACCGCGGAGCGGTTCGGCCGGCACCTGCAGCGGCTCTGGGAGGTGGTCGCCGCCGACCCGGACGTCCGCGTCGAAGGCATCGAGCTGGCGGACGAGCAGGAGCGGGCCGCGCTGGTCGAGCTCGGCACCGGCCCCGCGCGCCCGGTCGACCCCCGCGCGCTGCCCGCCAGGCTGTCCGAGACGGCGCGCCGCCGACCGGACGCCGTGGCGGTGAAGGCGCCCGACGGCGTCTACACCTACGCGCAGCTCGCCGAGCGGGCGGCGGCCATCGGTGCGGAGCTGGCGGCCCGCGGGCTGCGGCCGGGCGATCTGGCCGGCGTCGCACTCCCCCGCGGCCGCGACCTGACGGCGGGCCTGCTCGGCGTCTGGCTCGCCGGCGGTGCCTACGTGCCCCTCGACCCGGCGTACCCCCGCGCCCGGCTGGAGCACATGACGCGGGACGCCGGCATCAAGGTCCTCCTGAGTACGCGTGACCTCGCGGACCGCATCCCGGTCCCGGCGGGTACCGAGGTGCTCCTGCTGGACGAACCGATGTCGGCGCTCCCGGCCGAACCGCCGGTTCCGGTGGCGGACGGCGACAGCGTGGCCTACGTGATCTACACCTCCGGCTCGACCGGCCTCCCCAAGGGCGTGCTGGTCAAGCACACCAGCCTCGGGAACCTCCTGGACGACTTCGCGCACGAGTCGGGTTTCGACGCGAGCGACCGGTTGCTCGCGCTGACCTCCCTCTCGTTCGACATCGCCGGACTGGAGCTCTGGCTCCCGCTGCTGACCGGGGGGACGCTGGTCCTCGGGCCGGCGGGTGTCGGGGGCGACCCGGAACGGCTGCACCGGCTGCTCTCCGACGAGGAGATCACCGTGGTGCAGGCCACCCCGGCGACCTGGAAGCTCTACACCGCGTCGACGAGCGCCGCGCCGCCTTCGCTCCGGCAGATCTGGAGCGGCGGGGAGCACCTGCCGCACTCGCTCGCCCAGGCGCTGACCGCGCTGGGGCCCGAGGTCCACAACCTCTACGGACCGACCGAGACCACCATCTGGTCGACGCGTGCCGTGCTGCGGCGGCTGGACACCGTCACCGGGATCGGACGGCCCGTCGCCAACACCAGCCTGTTCGTCACCGACGCCGCCGGCCGTCCGGTCCCGATGGGGGTGCCGGGAGAGCTGTGCATCGGCGGTGCGGGTCTGGCGGTCGGCTACCTCGGCCGACCCGCGCTGACCGCGGAGCGGTTCACCGATGTCCAGGGGGTGCCGGTCTATCGCACCGGCGACCTCGTCCGGTGGCGCTCCGACGAGAACCTCGAGTACCTGGGGCGGCTCGACGACCAGGTGAAGATCCGCGGGCACCGCGTGGAGCCCGGGGAGGTCGATGCCGCGGCGCGGTCCTGCCCCGGAGTCCGCGACGCCTGCACGCTGGCCGTGACGACCTCCGCCGGAGAGGACCAGCTGGTCACCTTCGTGACACCGGAGAGCGCGCCGGAGCAGGCCGGTGACACGACGGACGACTGGCGCACCCTGTGGGAGAACACCTACACCGAGGGCGGGCCCGCCGCCGAGGACGACTTCAACCTCAAGGGCTGGCAGAGCAGTTACACCAAGCAGCCGCTGCCCGAGACGGACATGCGGGACTGGGTGGAGCGGACCGTCGAGCGCATCGCGGCGACCGGCGCTCGCAGCTTCGCCGAGATCGGCTGCGGCACCGGCCTGTTGCTCCTGCGGCTCGCCCCCACGGCAGACCGCTACCTGGGCGTCGACTTCTCCGCGAAAGCCATCGACCACGTGGCGGACGCGGTCCTCCGGCGGGACCTCACCGACCGGGTGCGGCTGGTCACGGCGCCCGCCACGGAGATCGGCGAGGCAGCCGCCGGCGAGCTCTTCGACTGCGTGGTGATCAACTCCGTCGCCCAGTACTTCCCCGACCGGGACTACCTCACGGCGGTACTGGCCGAGGCGAGCCGGATCGTCGTTCCCGGCGGCCACATATTCGTCGGCGACCTGCGGAACCTGCGGCTGACGGAGGCGTTCCACGCCGGCATCCTGCAGGGGGACGAGCGGATGCGGCCCGAGGAACTGCGCACCCTCGCAGCCCGGCACGCCCTGGAGGAGGACGAACTGCTCCTCGACCCCGGGTACTTCGCCCAGTTGCAGGACGCGCTCCCCGCGGTGACCGGGATCCAGGTGTCGCTCAAGGCGTCCGGGTTCGACAACGAGATGTCCCGCTTCCGCTACGACGTCCTGCTCCGGATCGGCGGCGAGGCACCGGAGGAGTCGCAGCCCTGCGAGTACCGCGACTGGGAGGACCTCGCCGACCTCGCGGGTCTGGAGAGCCTGCTCGGCGCCTCCCGGGCGGCCGCCGTCGTCGTCGACGGCATCCCGAACGCCCGCGTCGCCCGCTTCGCCCGGCTCATGGCGGACGACGGCGCCGCCCTGCCCCCGTGTTCGCCGGAGGAGCTCGACCGGGCGGCGGCCCGGTACGACTGGCAGGCGCACCACGCCTGGTCCGGGCGGTTCCCGGAGCAGGGGCGCATCCGGACCACCTTCACCCGCCACGACCGGGCTGACGGGCCGCGGACGCGGTTCACCCACACCCGGCCGGCGATCGACGGGCCGGTCAGCAACGACCCGAGGCAGGGCGCCCTGCTGCGGGTCCTGAAGCACAGCACGCGGGCCTTCCTGCGGCAGCGCCTGCCCGAGTACATGGCGCCGAGCCGCGTCCTGACCCTGCCGGAGCTACCGCTCACCCCGAACGGAAAGACCGATCGGAACGCCCTGAAGGACATCGCCCGGCAGCAGACGTCGAGCACGGACCACGTCCCCCCGAGCGGCCCCGGTCAGGACCTGCTGCACGAGCTGTGGTGCGAGGTGCTGGGCGTCTCCCGGGTCAGCGTCACGGAGAACATCTTCGATGCCGGCACCACCTCACTGCTGGTCGTGCGGGTGCGCCAGGAACTGCGCGAGCGGCACGGCATCGACGTCCCGCTGACCGCCTTCTTCGCCCACCCGACGATCTCGGCACTCGCCCAGGTCCTCCAGCCGGAGGTGGAACCCCGTTCCTCCGGCCCCCGGACCGTGAGCCCCCGGACGGAGAACGCCACGGCCGCCCGCCGCCGGAACCGCCGCCGATGAGCTGACCGACTCACCGCCGGACACGCGAGAAGGGCCGGCTCCACCGGGTGATCCCGGTGGAGCCGGCCCTTCTGGCGTCCTGGCCGCTGAGCCCCCTGTCGGGTTCGAACCGACGACCCCCGCTTTACAAGAGCGGTGCTCTGGCCAGCTGAGCTAAGGAGGCATGGTGACCGTCCGCGACGAGGTCACGGCGGCACCGGGGGCAGTCTACCGGGCGGGGGTGGGGCGGTGTCGGCATATCCGGGGGTTGGCAGGACCGGGACAGGCGTGATGGAACCGATGCCGAATTCCGGTGGGCCAGGGGCTGACAACCGGCGCGGGCGCGGGTAGCGTCGCCGGGAGTTGGCTCGTGTAGTGGTTCAGACCATTGGCGGGCCGCGCACGACATCCACCTTTACTCGGATCGTCCGGCACGTTCCTGCCGGTGAAGGAGAGCACAGCCATGGCTTCTGTGACGTACGACAAGGCGACCCGTGTCTACCCCGGGGCCGACAAGCCCTCCGTGGACGCGCTGGAGCTGGAGATCGCGGACGGCGAGTTCCTCGTCCTGGTCGGCCCCTCGGGTTGTGGCAAGTCGACCAGCCTCCGCATGCTGGCCGGCCTGGAGGACGTCAACGCCGGCGCCATCCGCATCGGCGACCGCGACGTCACGCACCTGCCGCCGAAGGACCGGGACATCGCCATGGTGTTCCAGAACTACGCGCTCTACCCGCACATGACCGTCGCCGAGAACATGGGCTTCGCGCTCAAGATCGCGGGCGTCAGCAAGACGGAGATCCGCACCAAGGTCGAAGAGGCCGCGAAGATCCTCGACCTCACCGAGTACCTGGACCGCAAGCCGAAGGCGCTCTCCGGCGGTCAGCGCCAGCGTGTCGCGATGGGCCGCGCGATCGTCCGCGAGCCGCAGGTCTTCCTGATGGACGAGCCGCTGTCGAACCTCGACGCCAAGCTCCGCGTCTCGACCCGCACCCAGATCGCGGGCCTCCAGCGCCGCCTGGGCATCACCACCGTGTACGTCACCCACGACCAGACCGAGGCGCTCACCATGGGCGACCGCGTCGCGGTGCTCAAGGGCGGCGTGCTGCAGCAGGTCGACACCCCGCGCAACATGTACGACCGGCCCGCCAACCTCTTCGTGGCCGGTTTCATCGGCTCGCCGGCGATGAACCTGGTCGATGTGCCGCTGGTGGACGGCGGCGTGAAGTTCGGCGGCTCGGTCGTCAACATCTCCCGCGAGGACCTCTCCGGCGCCGGCACCGACAAGTCCGTGACCGTCGGCATCCGCCCGGAGCACTTCGAGATCGTCCCGGCCGGCGGCATCGAGGGCGTCGCCGTGACCGTCAACGTGGTCGAGGAGCTCGGCTCGGACGGCTTCGTCTACGGCACCACCAAGCTCGGCGGCGAGGACAAGGACCTGGTCGTGCGCGTGCACGGCCGCCAGATCCCGCGGCGCGGCGAGACCATCCACGTCGTGCCGATCGCCAACGAGACGCACGTGTTCTCCACCAGCACCGGCGCCCGCCTGAGCAGCTGACCGTCGCCCGCGGGCAACGAGCGGCCGGAGCCCCGTCGGACCCACCCGGTCCGGCGGGGCTCCGTCGTCGTTCGGCCGTCCGCAGCCCCCACGTCAACACGGTGAAGGGACGAACCCGGACACCGCGTCACTCGATGGTGTAACGGAGGGCGATCCGACCCCCACCCAGCGCTACTCTCCTGAGCGTGAAGCAGCTTGTTCGCCGAATCGGCCAGACCATCGCCCTGACCCTGCCCGTGGTCCTGGTGACCACCGGCACCCTCGCCGTGACCAGGGTGCCGTGGGCTCCGCCGACCGGGCTGGACCAGCAGGTCGTGGCGGCCTCCACCGAGGACGGCGCCGGCATCGGCCGGGCGCCCGCCGCCAAGGCCCCGGAGGGCCTCGCCCCGCAGGACACCCTGCGCGTCGCACTGCTGGAGGAACTGCGCGCGCACAACCCGGGCAGCGCACTGGACCTGCTGGAGCGCTCGATGCGCGAGCAGCCGGCGCTGACGCCCTACTGCACCTCGCTCGCCGGCGAGCTGGGCAAGGCGGCCGTGCGCAAGTACCAGGGGGACGTCCAGCGCGCCCGGTCCTTCGCCCGCCCGGTCTGTGACGGCTCGTTCGCCTCGGGCATCACCGGCTAGGTCCGCCCTCGCCGTAGCCAGGCGGGCAGACGGGCGGACGGGCGGGCGTGAGTGCGACGCCGGCCACCGGGTCGCGCGCCCCGGTGGCCGCCTATTGTGCAGGCATGACCGCTGACTCCGGCCCCACCGCCGACCTCACGTCCCCGCAGGCACCGCACGCGTCGCAGGCATCGCAGCCGTCCCCGCCCGGGACGACGGCCGTCACCCAGGCAGTCATCCTGGCCGGCGGCCAGGGCTCCCGGCTGCGGCCCTACACGGACGACCGGCCGAAGCCCCTGGTCGAGATTCCCGGCACGGGTACGCCGATCCTCGGGCACCAGTTGTCCTGGCTCGCCTCCGAGGGCGTCACCGACGTGGTCATCTCCTGCGGGCACCTGGCCGGTGTGCTGGAGGAGTGGCTCGACCGGACCGACCTGCCGCTGAAGGTGCGCACCGTCGTCGAGGCCGAACCGCTCGGCCGCGGTGGCGGGCTGAAGTACGCCGCCAAGGCGCTGCCCCGGCCGGACGAGCCCTGGTACGCCACCAACGGGGACATCTGGACCCGCTTCAGCCTGCGCGACATGGCCGCCTTCCACCACGAGCGGGACGCCGTCGCGACCCTCGCGCTGGCCCGGCCGCGCATCCCGTGGGGCGCGGTGGAGACCGACCAGTTCGGCAACGTGCTGGACTTCATCGAGGCCCCGCCCTCACCGTTCCTGATCAACGCCGGCCTGTACGTCTTCAGTCCGGAGTTCGCCGAGCTGCTGCCGGACGTCGGGGACCACGAGCGGACCACCTTCCCCCAACTCGCGCGCGGCAAGCGCCTGGCGGGGTACCAGCTGCCGCAGGGCGTCTACTGGCGCGCCATCGACACCGCGAAGGACCTCACAGAGGCGGCCAAGGAGCTCGCCGCCGGCGCGGGTCGCACCCCCGGCTAGCCCGCCCGGCCGGCCTACCCCGCACGGCCCTCCCCGGCCCGCCAAGACCCGCCGACACCCGGCAAGACCCGCCCGCAGGCCCTCGCAGGCCCTCGCAGGCCCCCGACGGTCCCGTGGACGGACCCGGCAGGCCCGGGCACGGCGAAGTGGCCGGGTGCTCCCCCACGGAGCACCCGGCCACCCGCGTTCCCCGAAGGGCCCGAGAGCCCGTCAGGTCGCCGTCGGCGCCCCCGGCCGGGAGTTCCGGGCGCCGCCGCCGGACAGCTCGGCCAACGGCCCGCTGCCCAGCACACCGCCGAGCAGACCCGAGCCGGAGCTGCTGCTCGGACTCGGCTTGGGCGCCGCCCCCGAGCCGCTGCCCGCCGTCGGGGTGCCGCGCTGCGCGGGCGCCGAGGCGGCCGGGGCCGCGGTCGGCGGCGCCGCCGCCGGAGCCGAGCTCGCGCCGCTCTCCGGCTTGGTCGAGCGCGCCTTGCCGCTCGGAGTGGCCGTCCCCGCCTTCGGCGAGGCCGAAGCCGAGGCCGGGGCGGAGGCCGGCGGGGCGGACGCGCCGGCCGTGGGCGAGGCCGGACGCGCGGCCGCGGGCGAGGGCGAGCTGGTCTGGCCCTGCCCACCGGGGGCCACGGAGGGCCCGCCGCTCGGCCAGACCGGCGTGCCGTAGTCCGTCGCCGGACGGGAGGGCGCGGGGTGCGGACGGCCGCCGGTACGGACCGCCGCGCCCAGCATCGACCCGAGCAGCAGTGTCAGGCCGATCACCACCGCGGTGACCACCGCACCGCGCCGCAGCACCCGGCGGCGCAGCGCCGCCGGCGCCCCCGAGCCGTGGCGTCGCCACGCCTCCAGGTTGAGCCGTCCGTCGAGCGAGGCGAAGGGCGCTCCGGCGATCAGCAGCGGGCTCCAGGCCGCCAGGAAGATCAGGTCGGGCGTGTCGTAGACCGGCACGGCCCGCCAGCTGACGGTGAAGAGCAGGGCGGCGGAGAGCAGCATCGCCGCTCCGGCCGCGAGCCGCTGCCAGAGGCCCAGGATGGTCAGCACGCCCACCACGATCTCGGTGAACGACACCACCAGCCCCGAGCCCACCGGGTGCGCCATCGCGAAGGCCAGCAGCGGATCGGCGACCTTCCAGGGGTGCAGCGAGGAGAGCCAGCGCATCATCGAGCCGCGCTCGCCGCCGTCGAAGTACACCGGGTCGCAGAGCTTGCTGAACCCGGCGTAGACCGAGAGCGAGCCCAGCACCGCGCGCAGCGGCAGCAGCACCAGTCCGAGGTCCACCCGGCGGCCGGGGTACCACGGCCGCCTGCCCTCGGCCGTGGTGGCGGAGACCTCGGGCAGCTCACCGCTGGGCGTCCAGCCCTGGGGTGCGCCGACCGGGCCGACGCCGGCCTCGGTGGCGGTGCCGGCGCCCTCGCGCGGCGGGCGCGGGACCGTCCGGGCACCCGCGTACGGCGGGATCACCCGGGTGTCGTCGTCGGCCGTGGAGCCGCCGACCGTGGCGCGCCCGCCGATCCCGGCCGGCGCGGGCACGCCGGTCAGCCGGACGGCCTCCAGCAGCTGGGTGGCCGCCTGGTCCCCGGGGGGCGCCTGGCCGGCCCAGGTGACGGCGGTGACCCGGCCCTTGCGGCGGGGCGCACCGGCCCCGCCGGCCCCGGCGAGCGCCGGTACGGCCGAGGCGGGCACGACGACCTGCGGGGTGACCAGCGGACGGCGGATCAGGCCCTGACCGGCGTACGGGTCGCCGAACGCGGCCCCGGTGGAGAGCAGTCCGGCCGGGGGGTCGATCAGCGGCGCCACCGGGGTGCCGAGCCGGAGCCGGAAGCTCGCCTGGGTGATGCTGAGGCGCGCAGGGTCGGACGGCACCTTGACGGTATTGAGGCCGGGGCCCGCGTCTATCCCGGTGCTGCCGTTGCCCAGGAGGGGGCGCCGAGGTGTTCTGGTGTCCACACCCGTCTAACTGGGTGACACCCGGTTAGGACACTCTCCCGAGTGGATATCCGGCGCCCACTTGAAGTGATCATGAGAAAAGCGATCGGGCCCGATCGGGCCCGATCGCTTTCACCCGAACTGCGGACGGACTGCGGAGAATCCGGAAGATCTCCTGCGCCGTCCGGCCCGTCTGTGCTGCGTCGGAAGGGGCTCGGCCGAGCCGTCGCGGGACGGCTCGGCCCGCCGCGTCGGAAGGGCTCAGCCGACCTTGCTGCGCAGGCGCGCGGCCTCGTAGAGCACGATGCCCGCGGCGACGCCGGCGTTCAGCGACTCGGTGGCGCCCGGCATCGGGATCCGCACCCGGAGGTCACAGGTCTCCGAGACCAGCCGGGACAGGCCCTTGCCCTCGCTGCCCGCGACGATCACGACCGGACCGGCCAGCGCCTCCAGGTCCCCGATCTCGGCCTCGCCGTCGGCGGCCAGACCGACCACCAGGAGGCCGGCCTTCTGGTAGGCCTCCAGCGCCCGGGTCAGGTTGGTGGCGCGCGCGACGGGCAGCCGCGCCGCGGCACCGGAGGAGGTCTTCCAGGCACCGGCGGTCATCCCGGCCGCCCGGCGCTCGGGGATGACCACGCCGTGCGCGCCGAAGGCGGCGGCGGAGCGGACCACGGCGCCCAGGTTGCGCGAGTCGGTGACCCCGTCCAGCGCCATGATCAGCGCGTCCTCGCCGACCTCCGCGGCCGCGGCCACCAGGTCCTCGGGGTGCGCGTACTCGTACGGCGGCACCTGCAGCACCAGGCCCTGGTGGTTCATGCCGCCGGTCATCTGGTCCAGCTGCGCGCGCGGGGCCTCCATCAGCGGGAGGCCGCGGTCGTTGGCGGCCTGGAAGGCGTCCCGGACCCGGTCGTCGGTGTCGATGAACTGCATGACGTACAGCGCGGTGGCCGGCACCCCGCCCTGCAGGGCCTCGACCACCGAGTTGCGGCCGAAGACCAGCTCGGCGGCGCCGGCGCCACCGCGCCCGCCGCGGCCGCCGGCACCGGCCCGGCGCATGCCGGCCCGGGCCTTGGCGTCCCGCTCGCGCTTGACCGCGGCGTTGGCCGCGCGCTGCTTCGGGTGCCCCTTGCGCTCCGCGCCGGGCGGCGTCGGGCCCTTGCCCTGGAGCGCCTTCCGGCTGTGGCCGCCGGTACCGACAGACGCGCCCTTCTTCGATCCGGGGTTGCGGCGGTTCCTGCGTGCACTGTTGCCGGCCATGGCTGTACTTCCTGTCTGTCCGGCATGCCCGGCCGCACCGGTGGCGGTCGACGGCATGCGCTACGTCATGCGGGAGGGCCGCACCGGTCCGGTACGGCCCACCCTCACCCCATCGTCAGATGGAGTTACTGGCTGTTGATCGTCCAGCGCGGGCCGGACGGGGTGTCCTCGATCGCCAGCCCGGCCACGCCGAGCTGGTCACGGATGGCGTCCGCGGTGGCGAAGTCCTTGCGGGCCCGGGCCGCCTGCCGCTGCTCCAGGACGAGGCGGACCAGCGAGTCGACGACCCCGTGGAGGTCCTCGCCGCGCTCGGCCCCGGCCCAGTGCGGGTCCAGCGGGTCGAGACCCAGTACTCCGAGCATCGCACGGACCTCGGCCAGACGCGCCACCGCGTTCTCCTTGTCGTCCGCGGTGAGGGCGCTGTTGCCCTGGCGGACGGCGGTGTGCACGATGGCCAGCGCCTGCGGAACGCCCAGGTCGTCGTCCATCGCCTCGGCGAAGGCCGGCGGCACCTCAGGCGCCGCGTCGACCGTGCCGCAGCGCTCGACCACGCGCTGGACGAAGCCCTCGATCCGGCCGAAGCCGGCCTCCGCCTCGCGCAGCGACTCCTCGCTGTACTCGATGGTCGAGCGGTAGTGCGGGGCAGCCAGGTAGTACCGGAGCACGATCGGACGCCAGCGCTCGACCATCTCGGAGACCAGCACCGAGTTGCCGAGCGACTTGCTCATCTTCTCGCCGCTCATGGTGACCCAGGCGTTGTGCACCCAGAAGTTGGCGAAATCGTCGCCGTACGCCTTGGACTGGGCGATCTCGTTCTCGTGGTGCGGGAAGATCAGGTCGATCCCGCCGCCGTGGATGTCGAAGGCCCGGCCCAGGTACTTGTGCGCCATCGCGGAGCACTCCAGGTGCCAGCCGGGACGACCGGGGCCCCACGGGGTGTTCCAGCTCGGCTCGCCCGGCTTGACCGACTTCCACATGGCGAAGTCCCGCTGGTCACGCTTGCCGGTCTCGCCGTCGCCCTCGGGCTGGCGCAGGTTCTCCAGCTTCTGGTTGGAGAGTTCGAGGTAGCCGGGGTAGGAGTTCACGTCGAAGTAGACGTTGCCGTCCGACGCGTAGGCGTGCCCCTTCGCGATGAGCGCCTGCATCATCTCGATCATCTCGGGGACGTGCCCGGTCGCCCGCGGCTCGACGGTCGGCGGCAGGCAGCCGAGCGCCGAGTAGCCGTCGTTGAAGGCCCGCTCGTTGGCGTAGGCGATCTGCCACCAGGGCGTGCCGAGCTGGCGCTCCTTGGCGATGACCTTGTCGTCGATGTCGGTGACGTTGCGCGCGAACGTCACCTGGTAGCCGCGGTAGGCGAACCACCGCTGCATGATGTCGAAGTTGAGCCCGGACCGGATGTGCCCGATGTGTGGCGCCGACTGGACGGTAGCGCCGCACAGGTAGATCGAGACACAACCCGGTACAAGCGGGACGAAGTCGCGTACCTGGCGGGTGCTGGTGTCGTACAGGCGAATGCTCACAGCGTCAAGCGTAGTGGGCATGAGGGGGTGCCCCGCGACATTCTCGAATGTCAATACCGCGGCTACGCCGTTTCCTCTTCATTGCCTACCGGAGCCGCCCCCTCCGCGGGGCTCTCCTCAGAGGTTGCCGACCACCTTGCGCGGGGTGAGCCGGACGACCACGCGGACGTCGTCCGGGCCGTCGTAGCCGTAGGACTGCTCGCCGCGGTACTTGAGCGCCAACTCGTCGATCAGCTCCTTGCCGCCCTCCCGGCTGAGGGTGACCTCGCCGCGCACCTCCAGATAGGAGTACGGGCTCTCCGGCGGGTTGACCACCAGGGAGATCCGCGGGTCCTTCACCAGGTTGAGGTGCTTGCGGCGGCCCTCCACCGTGGAGAAGAGGAGGTCGTCGCCGTCCCGCTTCACCCAGACCACCGAGGACTGGGGGCTGCCGTCGGGCTGGATGGTGGAGACCACGGCGAAACTCTTGCCGTCGATCAGGGCCTTGGCCCGGTCGGAGAGCTGTGCGGCCATCGGGGACCTCTTCTCGTCAAGCGGCGGCGGGCTGCCTGCGGTGGACGGGCGGGCCTGGCGGGCCCGCACCGAACGGTAGCGACTCGCGCCCCGGCCAAGGCTCCTGAACACTCGTCACCGGCCGGGTATTCCCGGCAGGGATCACCCGACCGGCCCACCGCGCCGTCCGGGCCCCGTGGTCGGCCCGACCGGCTCAGCGGCGCTCGTACACCAGCGCGGTGGCGATCGCCGCCAGCCCCTCGGCCCGGCCGGTGAGGCCGAGACCGTCCGTCGTGGTCCCGGAGACCGAGACCGGCGCGCCGACCGCCGCCGAGAGCGCGGCCTGCGCCTCGGCCCGGCGCTTGCCGATCTTCGGCCGGACGCCGATCACCTGCACCGAGACGTTGCCGATCTCGAAGCCGGCCTCGCGCACCAGGCGGGCGGCCTCGCCGAGCAGCCGGACCCCGGACGCGCCCGACCACTCCGGTCGGTCGGTGCCGAAGTGCGCGCCCAGGTCACCGATCCCGGCGGCCGAGAAGAGCGCGTCGCAGGAGGCGTGCGCGGCCACGTCGGCGTCCGAGTGCCCGGCCAGGCCGTACTCGGCGCCCGGCCACTCCAGGCCGGCCACCCAGAGCGGACGTCCGGCCTCGAAGGCGTGCACGTCGGTACCGATGCCGACCCGGGGGATCAGCGGCACCTGCGGTTCGGCGGCCGGCGTCGGAGCGGCGGCCGGCGTCGGGTCAGTAGGCATCGGAGGCCCTCCGGCGGGCGAGAACGGCCTCGGCGAGCACGAGGTCCAGCGGGCGGGTCACCTTGAACGCCTCCTCGTGGCCGGGCACCACCACCACCCGGCCGCCGAAGCGCTCCACCAGGCCGGCGTCGTCGGTCACCGCCGGCAGCGCGTCGGCGCCTCCGGCGTTCTCCTCGGCGAGCGCCTTGGCGTGCACCTCGGCCAGCGTCTCCCGGCGGAAGCCCTGCGGCGTCTGGACGGCCCGCAGGGTGGACCGGTCGGGCGTGTCGAGAACCGGTTCGGGTCCGCCCGGGTTCGGTTCGACCCGCTTGACCGTGTCGGCGAGCGGCACGGCCGGCACCACCGCCTCGGCCCCGGCGCGGACGGCGGCCGCGACCGCGTCCACCACCTCGACCGGGACGAGCGGGCGGGCCGCGTCGTGCACCAGGACGATCTCCACCTCGGCCGGGATCGCGGCGAGGCCGAGCCGGACCGACTCCTGGCGGGTCGCGCCACCCGGCACCACCCGGATGTCCTTGCCGTCGAGGCCGTGGCTGTCGAGCAGTCCGACCACCTCGGCCACCCCGGCGGCCGGTGCGGCGACCACGACCAGGCCGACCGCCCGGCTGCGGGTCAGCGCCCTGACGGCATGCACCAGGAGCGGTACTCCGCCCAGTTCCCGCAGGGCCTTGGGGGCTCCGGGCCCCAGCCGCTCACCGCGTCCGGCGGCGGGCACCACTGCTGCTGCGACTGCTCCTGTGGCGTTCAGGTTTCACTCCTTCGGCGAAGTGGGTATGGCCATGGCGTGCACGACGGGCGCGCGGGGCCCCTTCCGAAAAGCTCCATGGTCTCCCGCCCACCGAGCACGCAGAACGCGCAGAAACGGTCATGCGGGCCCGGGGCCGGCCGGCTCGGGTGCGGGGTGTCGTCCGGACACGCCTCAGCGCCCGAAGTGCCACTGCACCACTCCAGGACGATCCGTCCGGGGAGCGGCGCGCCGGCATCGGGCGCTGTGAGCGAGTGAGCGGTGGGCGCAAGCCCGACTGCACTACGAGGCGAGCACCTCGTCGAGCAGCGTCTCCGCCTTGTCCTCGTTGGTGTTCTCGGCCAGCGCGAGCTCGCTGACGAGGATCTGGCGCGCCTTGGCGAGCATGCGCTTCTCGCCGGCGGACAGACCGCGTTCGCGCTCGCGGCGCCAGAGGTCGCGCACAACCTCGGCGACCTTGATAACGTCACCCGAAGCGAGCTTCTCCAGGTTCGCCTTGTAGCGACGGGACCAGTTGGTCGGCTCTTCGGTGTACGGTGCGCGAAGCACCTCGAAGACCCGGTCCAGACCCTCCTGGCCCACCACATCGCGCACGCCGACGAACTCCGCGTTCTCGGCGGGCACGCGGAGCGTCAGGTCTCCCTGCTGCACCTTGAGCACCAGGTAGGTCTTGTCCACACCTTTGATCTGGCGAATTTCGATGGCCTCGATCAGTGCGGCCCCGTGATGGGGGTAGACCACCGTGTCGCCAACCTTGAACGTCATGTGACAGGACCCCTTCCGTGGCTTTCCAGAATAACACGCTTTTCGGCGCACCCGAAGGGCGTTTTCGCAGGTCAGGGCCGGTCTCGGGGCTTGACAAGGACCCCCATGACGTGCTGCGGGCGGCGTTCGGCGCGGGCTTCCCGCAGGTCGGAGGCGGTTCCGGCACCTGCCGAAACCTGCGGCAACACTCCCGCAACCGTGATTGGATCTTGGGTTTTCACCGTTTATCGGGCCGTTTCCCGATCGTGATCCGATCTTGGTCGGTCCTTGACCAGGACACGGCGATGTTCGGCCTCCGAAGTCGGCGACGTGCCGCCGTCCGGGCGCCCCGGCGGGGCTCCTGAGCGCGACACGGGGACCACCCCGTGAGGAGCGCATAAGCGGGGTCGATAATCTGAGGCCTGACCACCCGACACGTGACCTAGGAGAAGCCGCCGCCGTGAGCCGCAGCATTCGAGTCGGCAGCATCGCCGCCATCGCCGCCCTCGCCATCGCCTCGCTGTCGTCCTGCTCGGCCGGCAACCAGGCGGAGACGCTGGAGATCAAGCCCGACAACGCCTCGGCGACGATCGGCACGGACCTCCTGCTGAACAACATCGTCGTCGTCACCGGGGACGAGTCCTCCGGCGAGCACACCGGCCCCGCCAACGTGTCGGTGAACATCAGCAACACCGGAGCGGAGGCCGTCGAGCTCCAGTCCGTCGTCGTGGGCGACGGCGCCACCGCCGTCTTCGCCGACGAGAAGGGTGCTCCGCTGAGCACCGTCGTCATCCCGGCCGGCGGCGCGGTGCTGCTCGGCGGCACCGGCAACCCGACCGCCCGGGTCGCCTCCGCCACCGTGCACGTCGGCGGCTTCGTGCCCACCGCCTTCGCCTTCAAGAACGGCGAGAAGGTCGCGACCCAGGCCGCGGTCAGCCCGAACAAGGGGCTGTACAAGGGCTGGGGCCCGACCGCCTCCCCCGCGGCCGCGCCGTCCAAGGCCGCCAGCTCGCCCTCCGCCTCCGCCACCGCCACCCCCTCCGCCGGGGCCTCCACCCCCGCCGGTGCGGCGGCCACCACCGGCGCGGCCACCCCGGCCGGCACCACCTCGCCGTCCCCCGGCACCCACTGACGCACCGCCTCCGGGTGCACGGCCTCCGGGCGCACGGCCTCCGGGCGCACAGCCTCCGGGCGCACAGCCTCCGGGCAGGGCGCCTCCGGGCTCACGCGAAAGACCCCTCCGGGCGGCTGCCCGGAGGGGTCCTTCGTCGGTCTCCGCGACCGGGAGCAGGGCGGGGGCCGGAGGCCGGGTGCACGGCTCACGCCGCCCAACCCGCCCCCGGTGCCACGGGGCCCGTTCGGTCTACGGCTCGAACTTGTAGCCGAGGCCACGGACCGTGACCAGGTAGCGCGGCGCGCCCGGGTCCGGCTCGATCTTCGCCCGCAGGCGCTTCACGTGGACGTCGAGGGTCTTGGTGTCGCCGACGTAGTCCGCGCCCCAGACCCGGTCGATCAGCTGCATCCGGGTGAGCACCCGGCCCGCGTTGCGCAGCAGCATCTCCAGCAGGTCGAACTCCTTGAGCGGCAGGTCGACCTTGGCACCGTCGACGGTGACCACGTGACGGTCGACGTCCATCCGGACCGGGCCCGCCTCCAGTGCGCCGGGGCCGCCGCCGTCGCCGGGGCCCTCGGTCTCGCCACGGCGGCGCAGCACCGCGCGGATCCGGGCCACCAGCTCACGGGTGGAGTACGGCTTGGTGACGTAGTCGTCCGCACCTATCTCCAGGCCGACCACCTTGTCGATCTCGCTGTCCTTGGCGGTGACCATGATCACCGGTACGTTCGAGCGCACCCGGAGCTGGCGGCAGACCTCGGTACCGGGCAGACCCGGCAGCATCAGGTCGAGCAGGACGAGGTCGGCGCCGTTCCGTTCGAACTGCTCCAGCGCGTCGGGGCCGGTGGCGGCGATGGCCACCTCGAAGCCCTCCTTGCGGAGCATGTACGAGAGAGCGTCGCTGAACGACTCCTCGTCCTCGACCACCAGTACTCGGGTCACGATCAGGCCTCCGGGGCAAGCTGGGGGGTTGTGTCTGACAGGGGTTGCGCGGACTCCCCGGCGGGGAGCGTGTGGTCCGCGGGGGACTGCCCGGCGGGCAGGCGCACGGTGAAGGTGGAGCCCTGGCCCTCGACGCTCCACACCGAGACGGTGCCGCCGTGCGAGGCGGCCACGTGCTTGACGATGGAGAGGCCGAGGCCGGTGCCGCCGGTCGCCCGCGAGCGGGCCGGGTCGACCCGGTAGAACCGTTCGAAGACCCGCTCGCGGTCCTTCTCGGAGATGCCGATGCCCTGGTCGGTCACCGAGATCTCGATCAGCTCTCCGTCGGCCTCGCCGAGGGCTGCGGCGCTGGAGATCCGGCGGGTGGCGATCGCGACCCTGGTCCGCGGCGGGCTGTAGTTGACGGCGTTCTCGACCAGGTTGCCGAGGGCCGCGGCGAGCTGGCCACGGTTGCCGTGCAGGTAGAGGCCGGCGATGCCGCCGGCCGCGATCAGGATCTGTTTGGCGGCGGCCTGCTGGCGGCAGCGGTCGATCGCCTCGGCGATCAGCTCGTCCACCGCGACCGGCTCCGGGTCGACCATCAGCCGGTCGTCCTGGACCCGGGAGAGGTCGATGATCTCCTGGACCAGGCTGGCCAGCCTGGTCGCCTCGATCTGCATCCGGCCGGCGAAGCGCTGGACCGCCTCCGGGTCGTCGGACGCGTCGGCGACCGCCTCGGAGAGCAGCGAGAGCGCGCCGACCGGGGTCTTGAGCTCATGGCTGACGTTGGCGACGAAGTCGCGGCGGACCGCCTCGACCCGACGGCGGTCGGTCTGGTCCTCGACCAGGACCAGGACCAGCCGGGAGCCCAGCGGGGCGACCCGGACCGACACCGCGAGCGGCTCGGCGGCCCGCGCCGCACCCGGGCGGGGCACCTCCAGCTCGACCTGGCGGATCTCGCCGTCCCTGCGGGTGGCCCGGGCCAGCGCGAGCATCTGGTCGACGGCGACCGCGCCGCCGCGCACCAGTCCCATCGCGTACGCCGCCGAGCTGGCCTTGACCACCTCGTCGCCCTCGCCGAGCACGATCGCGCAGGAGCGCAGCACGGAGAGGACGGTGTCGACCCCCGGGGGAAGGGGGGGTTCCTGGGCAGGGGTGTGGAGGCCCTGTTGCCGGGTTCTGCCGTTGGTGCCGCCGTATTTGCCCTTGGCCTGTTCGCGCTCGCTCCAACGGAAGGCGATGGAGGCCGTGAGGCCGACGCCGAGCCCGGCTATGGCGCAGGCAGCGGCGGCGGCCACGTTCACGTCCATACCGCCAGCCTAAGCGCACGACCAGGCCTCTCCCCCAGGGTCGGATCAAGGGATCGGCCGCCCGTTGCCGAGAATTCACCTCCACGTGGTCGCCGATTCACCGCACGGGTCGTGCGTGGTCGCCCGGACGGCCCAGAGTTGGCCACGCAGCCCGTGTGGGAGGGGTCGGCGGATCGAACGCCTGTCCGTCGCCCCCGGTGCGCGCGTACGATGCGCGGCACCAGCAGCGGTCATCCGCACACCGTACCGACGGTCGTACGGAACGACCGGTCGGCACCGCCACCGACACAGCTACTGAGGAGAGAGCATGCGCGACGCGTACCACGAGGAACTCGACTCGATCGGCGACAGCCTGATCGAGATGGCCCGGCTGGTCGGCTCCGCCCTGGGCCGGGCCACCACCGCGCTCCTCGACGCGGACCTGGCGCTGGCGGAGAGCGTGATCGCCGCCGACGAGAAGATCAACAACCTGCACCACGAGCTGGAGAACCGGGCGATCGACCTGCTCGCCCGCCAGCAGCCGGTCGCCACCGACCTGCGGATCGTCGTCACCTCGCTGCGGATGAGCGCCGACCTGGAGCGCTGCGGCGACCTCGCCCGCCACGTGGCCAAGGTCGCGCGGCTGCGCTACCCCGTGTCGGCGGTGCCGGGCGACCTGCACGCGACCGTCCTGGAGATGGGCCAGCTCGCCCAGCGGCTGGTGGCCAAGGCGGGCCTGGTGATCGCCACCAAGGACGTCGACAAGGCACTGGAGCTGGAGCAGGACGACGACGCGATCGACGCACTGCACCGCGACCTGTTCGCGCACCTGATCGACGACCGCTGGCAGCACGGGATCGAGACCGCGGTGGACGTCACGCTGGTCGGCCGCTACTACGAGCGCTTCGCGGACCACGCGGTCTCGGTGGCCAAGCGCGTGGTGTACCTGGTGACCGGCGAGCACGTGGACGACTTCGTGGCCTCCTCGGAGGCCGCCGGGGAGTGACCCCGGGGCGGTACGGCGCCTCCGCAGGCAGGGTCGGTCCCGCCTCCGGGGGCGCCGCCGTTCCCGCTCCGGGCGGCGGTGCGGCCGCGCTCCGGGTCGGGAACGGCCCCGGCCTCCGGGCTCGGCATGGCCCCGGCCTCCCGGGGCCGCCGACGCTCACCCCGCGGGGTGAGTAAACCTCGGGCGGGGGTGGTGGGGGCGCACGACCTGATGGGCTCCCCACCACTGCGCGCCCGTTGACGCTCCGTCCGATGGGCGGTTTCACTCGATGCCGTAGGCACCGAAGTGTGCCTGTCACAAGGAGGGTTCCAGCGCGATGAAGGCAAACCCGACCCGACCGGCACCGGCCCACGACATCGTCGAGCCGCCCACCCCGAAGCTGCTGCCCGTCCTCGCTGCCGGCTGCGGCTGCGGCCCCGGCTGCGGCTGCGGCTGCCAGTCCGGCGCACCCTGCCAGTGCGGCGGCGTCAGCGGCGGCTGCTGCGGCCACTGAGAACCGGCGCAGCCCGCGAAGCTCCGTGGTGCACGGCCGCCGTGGGAGACGGTCGTGCACCCCGGTTCCCCGGTCGGCGCTCTCCGGCCGCCGGGCCCCGCCCGGTGCGGCGCGGGTCAGAACCGGACGTCGGTGCAGGAGTAGAAGGCGTTGCCGGTGTCGGAGATCTCCCAGACCGCGACGACGACCTGGTGGCCGGTACGGCCGCTCGGGATGGTCGCGGAGTGGCTGACGGTGCTCGGCACCTGGGCGCCGTTGTACGGGACGGTCAGGAACGGCGTCAGCTCCAGACCGGCCCGGGTGATCGGCTGGGCCGCACTGTAGCCGGCCTTGGTCAGGTAGTACTTGAAGTTCGTGGTCGCGTGCCGGGCGGTGAACTTCCAGGTGAAGGTGAGCTGCTGCCCCGCCGACACCTTGGTGGTGGGCCAGTTGCCGCCGCGCGGGTCGTCCAGCTCGGCGAACCGGCCGTTGCCGCCGGCGCAGATGGTGCCGTCGGCCGGTCCTCTGCCCGGGAAGCCCTTCGGTCCCTCGACGCTCTGCGGCTCCCATTGGATCGCACCGCAGTTGGTGACCGTACCGGCCCCGCAGAGCGCGGCCCGGCTGGGCGGGGTCGAGATGTACCCGTGCGACTGTGCGGGCAGGGCGACGGTGAGCGGGACGGCGAGGGCGGCGACGGCCGCTCCGACGAGATGACGTGTGCGCATGGTGCTCCTCCGTGGGGGTGGATGGAGAGTGCGCCGGGCACAGACGCGCGCGCGTGGGGGTGCGGCGGCCGCGGAAGATCCGTGGCATGTCTGTGCCAGGTCAGTGCTCACACGGCAGGAGCACCCGAGACCACCGTCAATGGTCTGAACCACCTCGGCGAAACACCGAACCCCCGTGCCCTACAGGCGGGTTGGGAGTTCGAGTGGAACGGCGACGGCCCGCCTCCCCGGATCGGGGAGGCGGGCCGTCACCGTGGTCGAACCGCTCGGGCCTACTTCTTGCCCTGGGTTTGGCCTGTCGGTTCTCGGGCCTGATCAAAGGCCTCTGAGCTGGGGCTGAGTCGTCGACAGTTGTCATCGCTGGCCTCCCTCGGTCGACACCGGACGGCCCACAGGCGGCCCGGGGGCCGCACGCCTAGGCCGCGCCCCCAGCACCGATGCCACATCGGTCGAATACGTCCGATGCCAATGCCTTAATCAAGGGTAATCACCGCCGTAACCGTCTTAACGCACGCTCTCAACCGGTATGCTGATCGATGTTCAGCTCTAACGGTCTCGCACGCCTCGGCGAGCGGCCGAGGGCCTCGCATTGCGAGGCAATTCAACCCGAGGAGCTGGGCAAACATGGGAAAGCGGCGGTCACCTGTCAGGAAGCAGGAGAGTCAGCCCCCTTGGGGGCAGATCATCATTGCTGCACTCACTGCGGTGACGGCTATCGCGAGCTGCGTAGAGCAGCTGGTGCGCTGAACTAGCGCTCCCCCATGGTCGAGGGCAGAACCGGACGAGCGCCCAGGGCTAGCATGAGCAAGCCCGGCCGTTGCTTAGTCGGCCGGACTCACTCGACCTCTCTACACAGGAGCCCGGGTCTGGTTGCCGCCAGGTCCGGGCGTTCTGTTGTAGAAGCTAGTGAAGCAACCATTCGCTGCTTCCAGACTTCCATCAAGAAGTTGCTTCATTGCTCGCCAGCACGATCTTGTTGCTTGCTAGCAAGCAACAAGAGAACTGTATCAACTGAACCACATTATTCGAGGGCTCTTACCTCCTCATGGTTCCTCGCCGTTCCTCACTGTTCCTCGTTACATCAGACGCGAGGAGCATCCATGTTGACTTACGGCAGCTGGCAGAACGCCACAGCAGCGTCGTCACTGACCTTGTATCGCGGCCAGCGAAGTCCATCCGGGTCCGTGGCCTCAGCCTTTCGGACTGCTGAGATCAGCCCATCTGCGCCAGCCTCTCGGAGCGTCGCAAAGGCATCCGCCCACGATGCTGCGCGGTACTCGGTGACGAGCCGCGAGGCACCATCGGACAGGACCGTCGCTGCCTGGATGTCGGCCAGCGGCACCGCGCCCGTCAGCGCATGGTGTGCCGCTTCGCCGCTGGAGGCAGCCACCCAGTAGCCGTCCACGGTGTTCCGGGTGAGCCGCTGGGCCTCGACCATCCGGCGGACCGCCTCAGTGTGCTCGGGCGTCCCGGTGGCGAAGCGTTCCGTCTCGGCGCGGAGTTCCGGCACCACGGTGTCCACCCTCAGATCGGTGACCACCTGGTAGTCGTCGGCCCGCTCGAAGACGATCGGCGAGTCGGCGAGAACCAGGTAGTCGAAGCTGGCAGCTCCAGCCCGCAGGATCGAGACCGTTGCCGATGGCGTCCCGGGGTTGCCAAGATCGCACCCGGGGTGGAGCGCGGCGACCTGATTGAGGGCCTGCGCCAGCCCGTCAGCCAGCGGCCGGCCGGGCTCCGCCAGGGCAGCCACCAGGTGGCCGCCGAGTTGGGAGACGTACCACGGGACGCCGTGCCGACAGCCAGTGTCCAGCCCGGCCGTGCTCAAGCCGTCCAGGACGACGGCGAGCGCAGGCGTGGCCGCCACCCAGTCTTCGTTCGGGTTCGCGCCACCCGGAGCAGTGGCGATGGAGACGCGCATCTGTCAGCCCTCGTGTCGGTAGATCGGGGTAACCCTGCTGCTCTCCAGAACTTCCAGAGTCTTCGGGTCGTAACGGCAGGAGATGAGCGTGGAGAAACGCTTTGTCCGGACCTCGCGGTACAGCTCGGCCAAGTGGTTCTCCAGGTAGTGCACGACGCCGTTCGCGCCGATCGCGTGGATGCCCGCGATGTAGAGGAACGTTCCCTTGCCGTCGAGGCGGGGCAGCCTGCCGAGATAGCCGACGTCTCCCGCCATGCCGTCCTCGTCGAGCGGGGACCGGTACTCCGTGTCCGTGCGCTGGTCTACCAGGTGCCAGGCCCGATCCTTGCGGAAGCGCAGGTTGTCGTCGCCTTCGAGCACCTGGGCCACGATCGGGGACAGCCGCGGACCGCAGATGACCACCAGGTGCTCGCGGTTGAGGTTCACGATGCCGGATGCCGGAATGACCTCGTACTCCGACTCCAGCTTGAGACTGGCGAAGAGCTTCCGCAGGTGCTCGTAGTTGCTGAGGTCTTCCCTGGTCACGACCTCGCTTGGATTCTCGTCCAGCGACTTCCCGGCCTCGTACTTGCCGCCGAGTGCCACCGTCATCGGCCCCAGGCCGAAGAAGGCGCGCTCCGGAGCGGGGCCAGCCGAAGCGAGCTGGCCGACACGCCCACGGCTGACGCCGAGCAGCGCAGCAATCTCGGTCTGCGACATTCCCGACGCCGACGCCTCTTCGATGGCTTCTCGGCGGACTCGGGAGAGCTCGACGACACGGTTCTGATAGTCCGCCATCAGGGCAATCGCCGCCTTGGCCCGCTCGATCGGGACGGCGACGTTGGCGACGCGCTCCAGCTCCTCGTGCATGATCTTCCCTTCGCTGCCTAGGGGGGCGAAGCAAGGGTACCGCGAGGGGGGCTTGACGCGCAGGAGCCATCTGCCTACCTTGGGTATCAGGCAAGCGCGAAAGCCCCCCTAAGCACTACGGGGAATGGGCCTAGCACTTCTCTGACCTGCCCAGATGCGATGGAGCGGCGCCCCAACCGCCAAGTCAGTACGCCGCTCCATGCCCCATGAAGGGAGTTCCATCATGCCTGCAACGCTCACCAACCAGCGAGTTTCTGCCGGTGCCCTCCAGTCCGGCGTGGACATGTTCGGGGAGAAGGACCCGGCGGACACGACGCCGCGCGTGGCGGTCCAGTTCACGCTGAGCCTGTCGTTCGCGGAGATCCTGGGCCTGCTGGTCTTCAACGTCTGCGAGCTGGGGGAGGAGGAGGCCGCCGACGACGCGGCCGTCATGGAGGCCCTGCGGTTCGAGCTGGGCAGCTCCACCCACACCGCCATCACGGACCACGCCCACCTGGCGCTGGAGTACTACACCGGCCGCCATCCCCACCCGGCCCCGGCCTACGTGCGGGCCTTGGGCAACGCCGTCACCCGGGTGTTCGGCGTCGCCCCGGACGAGCCGTTCGCCGCCCGCGAGACCGCCGCCCGTCGCCGGGTGCGCGTCCCGGCCGGTTCCCTGCCGTCCGACGGCTGCCCCGCCTGAAGCCGGCCGTCGCCACTTTCCGCGACAACCGCCCCCACCGCCCTCCCCGCAAGAAGAGCACCGGCGGCCGAGGGGCCGGGTGCTCCTCTTGCTGGCCGGGCAGCGCCCGCCCAACCACCACCACCCCTCAGTGCGCCAGCCACTTGCCCGCCGGCGCCGACCAGAACCCGGAGAACCCCGCCATGCCCGGTCCCGTCGACTTCGCCGAGACGGCCGTCACCGCGTCGATCAGTTCGCTGTCCAGCTACGCCAGCGACGAGCCGCTGAAGGTCCGCCAGATCGCCCACGCGCTGGGCGTGTCCGACGACACCGTCTACCGCGAGATCCAGGACGGCCGTCTGCCCTCCTACCGGGTCGGCCGGGGCCGGGGCTTGATCCGTGTCCAGCGCTCGGCCTTCCGCACCTACCTCAAGGCCCTCGGCATCCCGATCGGGCTCGGGGTGCTCACCTCCTGACCGCCCGTGCTCACCGGCGCTCATCCGGTGCTCACGGCCCGCTCGCGGGGCGGGCCTGAAGCCGGGGTCGGTGGACCTGAAACGGTCGCCGCCGCGCCTGAAACGGCCCGGTCCGGGCGGGTGTTCACCGGTGAACGCCGGGTGCTCACCATCGCTCACGGCCCGCTCACCGGGTGGGCCTGAAGCGACCGGACCCGCACCTGAAACACCGACAGCCGTGCCTGAAGCGGCGGCGGTTGGACCTGAAACGGGGGCCGCTCGTGGTGGGCGTTCACCGGTGCTCACCGGGTGCTCACCCGGTGGACCTGAAACGCTCACCGGCCCGGACCCGCTGCACCTGAAACGACCCGGGTCGCACCTGAAACGCCACCGGGCGGGCCCGAAACGGGTCGCGGTGAGGGGCTGGTGTTCACCGGTGAACACGACCGCTCACCGGGCCCCGACGGGGGGCGGAACAGCGCTTCTCCGCCCCCGCCGCCCTCCCGCCGGCGCCCGAGCACCCGACCTGTCTGCCGCTCCTTCTTAAGAGCGCTTCTCCTTGGCGGAGCGGGGCGACGGTGCCCGACCGACCCGCGCCCCTCCCCCGAGGAGAAGCGCTCTTAAGAGGCAGGGCCGTCCGTCCCCGACCCGCCCGACCGAGAGGCAGCCACCGGTGCGAGACCCACCACCCCAGCCCGACCGCCCCTGACCGACCCGCCGCGAACCCGCCGGAGAACCCGTGTCTGTCGAAACCCTCCCCAGCACCCCCGACGGCCGACCACAGGCCCGCCCGAACCCGATGTACGACCCCGCGCCCGGCGTGGACCGCCCCGAGCGTCCGGGCCCCGTCCCGGACCCGGAGGTGTTCTGTGGCTGGGCCGGGGAGACCGTCCGCGACCTCGACTCCACCACCGAGGCCGACCCGGTGGGCGTGCTGGTGAACCTGCTGTCCGCCGCCAGCGCCGCCATCGGCCCCGGACCGTTCCTGTGGATCAACAACGACCGCCACCCCGCCCTCATCTGGGCCCTCACCGTCGGCGCCACCGCAGCCGGCCGCAAGGGCGCCGCCACCAACACCGTGAAGCGGCTCCTCACGGCCGCCGTCCCGGACTTCATCGCCACCAACGCCCGCTCCGGCCTCTCCTCCGGCGAAGGCCTGATCGAGGCGGTCCGCGACGGCGACGGCGACAAGGACCCCGGCGTCACCGACAAGCGCCTGTGGGTCGTGGAGTCCGAGTACGGCGTCACCATGGCCCGAGGACGACGCGAGGGCTCCTCCCTCAGCGGCATCCTGCGCCAGGCCTGGAACGGCGAAGACCTCGCCGTGATGAACCGGGAAGCCCTGCACGCCACCGCCCCGCACATCGCCGTCATCGGCCACATCTCCCCCCGCGAGCTGCGGGCGAAGATGCAGGACGCCGAGATGGCCGGCGGCACCTACAACCGCTTCCTGCCGGTCTTCGTCCACCGCAACCTCCTCGACGCCGACGGCAAGGGCGCCCCGGACGAGCTGATCAACAACCTCGCCACCGCGTGGAAGACCGTACTCACCGACGCCCGCCGCGTCGGCGAAGTCCAGCTCGCCCCCGACGCGGCCCGGCTCTGGAAGCAGGACATCTACCCGGCACTGAGCGAGAACGAGACCGACGACGGCCCGCTCGCGGAGTTCACCGCCCGCGCCGCCCCCTACGCCAAACGCGCCGCCATGGTCTACGCCCTGCTCGACCACACCGACCGCATCGGCGAACACCACCTCCGCGCCGCCTGGGCCCTGGTCCGCTACGCCCGCGCCAGCGCCGCCCACATCCTCGGCGCCCTCGCCGACGGCACCGGTGACCCCGACCTCGACAAGCTCGCCGCCGCCGTGAAGGCCGCCGGAGCGGCCGGGCTGACCGGCGACGAGGTGTACCGGCTGTTCAAGCGCCGCAACGCCGCCTACCGCTCCGACCTCACCGCCCGCCTGTGTCAGCTGCCCGGCTATGTCGCCGCCCAGGTTCCCGGCGAAGGCCGCCACCGCACCGTCTACCTCTTCGCACCCCCCGGGTGAAAAGGGTGAGAAGGGTGGAAAGGCCACTGACCTGCGAAGACGCCGGGTGGAAAGCGGGGTGGAAAGGGGTGCCAAGCCCCCCACCCCCCGCAGCCCCGACCCTTTCCACCCCTTTCCACCCCACTTAGCACCAGCCAAAACCGCAGGTCAGACCCCTTATCAACCTTTCCACCCTTTCCACCCGCACCCCACAGGACGGAGACCACCGCCATGACCCGCACAGCCGCCACCGCAGCCCGTCCCCGACCGCTCCCCCGAACCGCACCACCGGCCGCCACGACACCCCGCGCCCGCTCCCCACCAAGCCCCACCGCCCAGAAGAGGCCACCCCGCCGCCCCGGGGGGTGGGTGGTCTCTTCAGACCGCTCCCCACCGGCACCGATCGCTCTCCCGGGCAACAGTCCGTAATCTCCCCCCACCCACCCCCCAACCCGGGAAAGCCCATCCCGGCTGCTCAAGAGCCCGATCGGACACTGACCGGCCGGGTGGGGGGTGGGTGGGAGGTCACCCACGGCGACGGATCTGTATGGCACCGCCCGCTACGGCAACCGCCCCGCACCACCCCATACGCACACCCAGAGTGACCGTATGGCCCCATACAGGGCCACACGCCAGCCCCATACAGGGCCACACAGGGTCACACGCCCCGTGTGGCCCCCTGACCTGGCCGTGTGACCCGTGTGCCCCACACACGTATGGGCCATACAGGGCCACACAGCCCCATACAAAGCCCGCTTCCAGCCCCGAAACCCGCTCTGTGTGCCCCACACAGCCGTATGCCCCATACAGCCGCCCGGATCACCCCGAGTAGTCGGCCCCGAGGAGCCGTCAGCCGTCTGACGCGTCAGACGCGTCAGACGCCGACCGCCCCGAACCCCGGGTAACGCGGGCGCACGACCCCGTCAGACGCGTCTGGCACCCCGTCTGACGCGTCAGACGCCCACCACCCGACACCCGACCTGACAGCCCTGACACCCACCTCAACCCGCCCGATGACCACCCACCGGCCCGCTTGTCGCTTGTCGTCCGGGCACCCGCCGGCCACCGGAACACCCCCGCACCGACCGAACCCGGCCCCGACCAGGCAGCCGACACAGGCGACAGGCCCGACCACCCACCTGTCCCCTGTCTGTCACCTGTCACCACCACCCCCAGAACGGGCCCCGCACGCCCGGAACTACCCCCTGACCTGCCCCATACAGGCGACAGACAGGTGACAGGTGACAGGTGACAGACAGGCCCACCACCCGACCAGGAGAAGACCTTGGCCAACCGCCGCACACCGGCCGACACCCCGGTCACGCTGCCCACCCGCTTCCTCACCCCCGAAGACATCGCATCCCTCTTCGGCGTCCCCCTGGAAACCGTCTACCAGTGGCGCCGCAAGCACACCGGCCCGCCCGGCTTCCGCGCCGGCCGACACGTCCGCTACCACCCCGACGCCGTCGCCCAATGGGTGATGGACCAGACCCGAGAGGCGGCCTGACCCATGGCCGGACACATCCAGGACCGCTGGTACAAGACCGACTCTGGCCCCGACGGCAAGCCCCACCGCGTCCGCACCGACCGGTACGGCACCGGCAAGCGCTACCGGGCCCGCTACGTCGCCCCGGACGGCACCGAGAAGAGCAAGAGCTTCCCGGACCGACAGCGGCGGTTGGCGGAGGAGTGGCTGGCCCGGATCGAGGCCGACATGTCGCGCGGGCAGTACCTCGACCCGGCGGCAGCGAAGACGACGTTCCAGGAGTTCGCGGAGAAGTGGCTGGCGAGCCAGACCAGCGACCCCAACACACAGGCGTCCATGCGCTCGCAGCTTCGGCGGCACGCGTTTCCCCGGATCGGGGCCCGGCCGCTCGGGTCGTTCCAGCCGGGGCACATCCGGGAGTTCGTGGCGCAGTTGGAGACGTCCGCCATCTCCGGCTCGTACGCCCGGGTCATCTTCTCCAACGTCCGTGCCGTGCTGAGCGCGGCCGTGGACGACGGCCACCTGCCCCGGAACCCCTGCGCCGCGCAGACGGTCCGGCCGCCGGTGGTCGGGTCGACGCGGATCGTGCCGTGGCTGCCGGAGCGGGTGTTCGCCGTCCGGGCCGCGATGACCGAGCGGTACCGGGCGACCGTGGACGTGGGCGCCGGCTGCGGGCTGCGGCAGGGCGAGATCCTGGGGCTGGCCGTGGACGCGCTGGACTTCGAGGCGGGCACGGTGCACGTCACCCACCAGCTCAAGCTCAGCCTCAGCAAGCCGGTGTTCGCCCCGCCGAAGGGCGGGACGCTGCGGAGCGTGCCCCTCCCCGAACCGGTGGCGGAAGTGCTCCAGGCTCACATGGAACGCTTCCGCCCGGTCGAGATCACGTTGCCGTGGATGAAGGTCGGCGGCCCGCCCCTGACCAAGCGCCTGATCTTCACCAGCACGTCCGACTCGATCGTCTGGCGCGGCATGCTCAACGAGGACTACTGGAAGCCCGCGCTGGCCGCTGCCGGGGTCATCCCGAAGCCTGGCAAGGGCGAGTCCTACGCATCCGCCCGGGAGCACGGCATGCACGCGCTCCGGCACTTCTACGCCTCGGTGCTGCTGGACGCCGGGGAGAGCATCAAGGCCGTCAGCGAGTACCTGGGCCACGCCGATCCGGGGCTGACGCTGCGGGTCTACGCCCACCTCATGCCGGACAGCCGGCACCGGGCCCGGAAGGCGATCGAAGGGGTCTTCAAGCCCCAAGATCACGAAGGCTGACGGCCCGCAGACGGCCCGGGAATGATGACGGCCCCTCACTAGCGCCAAACGCGCTGGTGAGGGGCCGTATCGGCAAGTGGGTTACTTCTTGCCCTGGTTCTTGACGGCCTCGATGGCGGCCGCGGCGGCGTCCGCGTCGAGGTAGCGGCCACCCTTGGCGACCGGCTTGAAGTCGGCGTCCAGCTCGTAGACCAGGGGGATGCCGGTCGGGATGTTGAGGCCGGCGATGTCCTCGTCGGAGATGCCGTCGAGGTGCTTGACCAGCGCGCGCAGGCTGTTGCCGTGGGCGGTGACCAGGACGGTCTTGCCGGCGGCGAGGTCCGGGACGATCGCGTCGTACCAGTACGGGAGCATCCGGTCGACGACGTCCTTGAGGCACTCGGTGTTCGGGCGCAGCTCGCTCGGGATGTCGGCGTAGCGGGCCTCACCGGCCTGGGAGTACTCGGCGTCGTCGGCCAGCGCCGGCGGCGGGGTGTCGTACGAGCGGCGCCAGAGCTGGAACTGCTCCTCGCCGAACTCGGCCAGGGTCTGGGCCTTGTCCTTGCCCTGGAGGGCGCCGTAGTGGCGCTCGTTCAGACGCCAGCTGCGGCTGACCGGGATCCAGTGGCGGTCGGCCTTGTCCAGGGCGATCTGCGAGGTGCGGATCGCCCGGCGCAGCAGCGAGGTGTGCACCACGTCGGGGAAGAGGCCTTCGGCGGCGAGGAGCTCGCCACCCCGGGCGGCCTCCTTCTCGCCCTTCTCGTTGAGGTCGACGTCGACCCAACCGGTGAACAGGTTCTTCTGGTTCCACTGGCTCTCGCCGTGGCGGAGGAGGATGAGTCGGTACGTCGTGTCAGCCATGGCCCCCAGCTTAATGGAGGCCATTAAATGGCTGGTCGGGACCCGAGCCCGTGTGTAATGTGTGCATCGCCTCAGTGACACTTACCTCACCGCAGCGCGGACATGCCGGTCCGCTCAGCGCGATGCCTGCCGCCCGGGAGCCCCCACATGCCCGATTCGCCCCTTCCTGACCGGATGAGAAGAGTTGCGCGCGAGACGGTGGGCGGGTTGCCCCGGCAGTTCTGGTGGCTCTGGACGTCGACCCTGATCAACAAGCTCGGCGCGTTCGTCGTCACGTTCCTGGCGCTCTATTTGACGACCGACCGGGGGTACTCGGCCTCGTACGCGGGCCTGGTCGCCTCGCTGTTCGGCCTGGGGTCGGCGATCGCCTCGATCGTCGCCGGTGTGCTGACCGACCGGATCGGACGGCGCCCGACCCTGGTCGCCGCTCAGCTCGGCACGGCGCTCTTCACAGCGGTGCTGGGCTTCACCGACGGCCAGGTGGCGATCGCCGCGGTCGCCTTCCTGGTCGGCTTCTGCAACAACGCGACCCGCCCGGCCACCTCGGCGATCATCGCCGACATCGTGCCGGCCGAGGACCGGGTCCGCGCCTACTCGCTGAACTACTGGGCGATCAACATCGGCTTCGGCCTCTCCGCGGCCGCCGCCGGCCTGATCGCCACGCACGGTTACCTCACGCTCTTCCTGCTGGACGCGCTCTCCACGCTGGTCTGCGCGGTGGTGATCTTCGTCCGGATCCCCGAGACCAAGCCGGACGCTCCGGCCGCGCGGGTCGACCAGCCCGCGGTCGGTCTCGGCACGGTCTTCCGGGACAGCCGTTTCATGGCGGTCGTGGCCCTCAACCTGCTGCTCGCCCTGGTCGCCCAGCAGGGCAGCACCACGCTCGCCGTGGACATGGGCCGCAACGGCATCACCTCGACCCAGTACGGCCTGGTCATCGGCCTCAACGGTCTGCTGATCGTGGTGCTGCAGATCCCGCTCACACGGTGGATGGAGGGGCGCAACCGGACGGCGCTCCTGGTCGCCAGCACGCTGTTCATCGGCTGGGGCTTCGGGCTGACCGCGCTCGCCGGGTCGTCCGCGTGGTTCTACGCGTTCACGGTGGCGGTCTGGACGATCGGCGAGATCCTGAACGCGCCGACCATGATGGGCCTGGTCGCGGAGCTGTCGCCGACCCACGCGCGCGGCCGCTACCAGGGCGTCTACTCGCTCTCCTGGTCGCTCGCCTCGTTCCTCGGCCCGGCGGTCGGCGGGGTGCTGCTGGAGCGGGCCGGCAGCACGGCGATGTGGGGTGCCTGCGCGGTCTGCGGCACCGTCGCGGCGGCCGGGTACGTGCTGCTCGGACGGCGCCCGGGCGCGGCCACGGCCGCCGTCCCCGCGCAGCGGACACCGGCGGCGGCGGTCGACGTGTCGGTGAAGGCCCCGGTGGAGGCCCCGGCCGGTTCCTGAGGCTCAAGGCCCCGGCCGGTTCCTGGGGCTCAAGGCCCCGGCCGGTTCCTGGGGCGGAGTGCGGTCCGGTGCCCGGTGAACCCGGGCCCGGGCCGTTACTGCTGCGCCGTCGGTGCGGCGAGGTGCGCGAAGGCGGCCAGGTTGCGGGTGGACTCGCCGCGCTTGGTACGCCACTCCCACTCGCGCCGGATCGCCGAGGCGAAGCCCAGCTCCAGCAGCGTGTTGAACGGCTCGTCGGCGCTCTCCAGCACCGTCCCGAGCAACCGGTCGACGGAGTCTGCGGTGAGTGCCTCCAGCGGCAGCCGGCCGGCCAGGTAGACGTCGCCGAGCGGATCGATCGCGTAGGCGACGCCGTACAGCCGGGTGTTGCGCTCCAGCAGCCAGCGGTAGACGGCCTCGTGGTTCTCGTCCGGGCGGCGGATCACGAAGGCGTTCACCGAGAAGGTGTGGTCGCCGACCCGGAGGGCGCAGGTGGTGCTCAGCTTGCGGGTGCCCGGGAGGGTCGCCACCAGGGTGTACGGGTCGGTGGTGGCCGGCTCCCAGGCCACCCCGGCCTCGTCCAGGGCGGTGCGCAGGAGGGTGAGGGCCTCGTCCTTGGTGCGGATTGCCATGGGGGTGACGTTACTCGGCGGTACCGGTGGCGTGCAGCGGCAGACCCGCCCGGACCCTGCCGCGGATCCGTGGCGGACGCGCGTCGGCCGGGTGCTCAGGCCAGTCGGAGCCGGGATCCACTGAGCCGGCCCGCCGGGCGGGCCAGCGTGCCGGCGTACACCTCGGCCGTGGTGGCCGCCGCGGTGTCCCAGCCGAATCCGGCGGCGTGCCGGGCCGCCGCCTCGCCCCGCCGGGCGACCAGCGCCAGCTGGGTGACGTAGGGCTCCAGCGCGTGTGACCAGTCCTGCGGATCGTGGCCGCGGACCAGCGTGCCGGTCACACCGTCCTGGACCGCGACCGGCAGGCCACCCACCGCGGCCGCCACCACCGGGGTTCCGCAGGCCTGCGCCTCCAGCGCGACCAGCCCGAAGGACTCGCTGTACGAGGGCATCACCAGCGCCGTCGCCGCGCGGTACCACTCGGCGAGCATGGCCTGGCCGACCGGCCGGTGGAACCGCACGACGTCGCCGATGCCCAGCTGGGCGGCGAGCTTGTGCAGACTCTCCGGCTTGGCCAGGCCGGTGCCGGACGGTCCGCCGACCACCGGGACCACCAGCCGCTCGCGCAGCTGCGGCCGCCTCTCCAGCAGCGCCGCGACCGCCCGGAGCAGCACGTCCGGCGCCTTCAGCGGCTGTATCCGGCCGGCGAACAGCAGCACGGCGGCGTCCTGCGGCAGACCGAGCCGGGCCCGTGCGGCGGCGCGCGAGCCCGCGGCGCCGGGACGGAAGACGTCCAGGTTGACGCCCGGGTGGACGACGGCGAGCTGGTCGGGGCGGGCCGCGTAGTGCAGGGCCAGCTCGGCGGCCTCCTCGGTGGTGTTGGCGATCAGCCGGTCGGCGGCCTCGACCACCTGTGTCTCGCCGATCACCCGGGCGGCCGGCTCGGGGGTGTCGCCCTCGGCCAGCGCGGCGTTCTTGACCTTCGCCATGGTGTGCATGGTGTGCACCAGCGGCACGCCCCAGCGCTGGGCGGCCAGCCAGCCGACCTGGCCGGAGAGCCAGTAGTGCGAGTGCACCAGGTCGTAGTGGCCGGGGCGGTGGCCGGCCTCGGTGCGCAGCACGCCGTGGGTGAAGGCGCAGAGCTGGGCCGGGAGGTCCTCCTTCACCAGGCCCTCGTACGGTCCGGCGGTGACGTGGCGCACCAGGACGCCGGGGGCCAGCTCGACGGTGGGCGCGTCGTCCGAGCAGATCGCCCGGGTGAAGACCTCGACCTCGATGTCGAGCTCGGCGAGGCGCTTGGCCAGCTCCACGATGTAGACGTTCATCCCGCCCGCGTCACCGGTGCCGGGCTGGTGCAGCGGGGAGGTGTGGACGCTGAGCATGGCTATCCGGCGCGGACGGCGCTGGCGGCCCGGGACGAGCGACTGGAGCCGGCTCCGCACGGGCGGAGTCGGCTGGGCACGGCGTACCGGACGGACGGGATGCTGGATCACCTGGCTGAAGCCTCCTCTGTGCTGCCCGTCTCTGCAGCCCGCTTGCCTGCCTGCTGTTCGGTGTGTGCGCTGCCGCCCACGCCGCACCGCCGCGTCACGGTGGTGAGGCGGCGGCGTGCTGCCCCGTCCGGGCGTGCACCACCACCAGTGTGCCAACCACGTGGTCATCGACCGGCATTCCCGTCCCGGCCCATGAGATGGCCCACGGGTGGGGACCGGGAGGTGGGCGGTGGTGGGGAGGGGTGGCGGGAGGCGGGCCGGTGCGCCGGTGCGCCGGTGCGCCGGAGTGGAACGGGCGCGGGTGGTGTCGGGGCGTGCGGCGGGGCGTGCGGGTGACCGGCCGGCGCGGGCAGGGCGGCACGTGCCGGTGCCGGTGGCGGTGCGGTGCGGCCGGGGACTCCCCGTACGCTCTTGGGCATGGCCGCCTTCTTCGACTCCGCGACCGCGCCTGCCCGCGGGCGGGCCGGGCGTCCGGTGGGGACCGTGACGCGGGGGACCACCAACACCAACCGGTTGCGCCGGATGGACCGCTGGATCGCCCACACGCTGGGGCCCGTACTGCGGTCCGCCGACCGCCCGCCGGTCGCCGTCGACCTCGGGTACGGCGCCGCGCCGTGGACGGCCGTCGAGCTCGCCGGGCGGCTGCGGACGGTGCGGCCGGACGTCCGGGTGGTGGGGATCGAGATCGAGCCGGAGCGGGTTGCGGCGGCGCTGCCGTACGCCGAGCCGCCGCTGCTCACCTTCCGGCGCGGCGGCTTCGAGGTGCCGTTGGACGGCGGCGCGCCGGCCCAGCTGATCCGGGCCGCCAACGTGCTGCGGCAGTACGACGAGTCGGCGGTGGCCGGGGTCTGGGACCGGCTCCGGGACCGGCTGGCACCGGACGGACTGCTGGTCGAGGGGACGTGCGACGAGATCGGGCGCCGGCACGTCTGGGTCGCGCTCGGGCCGGAGGGCCCCCGTACGGTGACCTTCGCCGCCCGGCTGGGCGGCCTCGGGCTCCCCTCCGACCTCGCCGAACGGCTGCCCAAGGCACTGATCCACCACAACGTGCCGGGCCGGCCGGTGCACGCCTTCCTCGCCGACTTCGACCGCGCCTGGGCGGCGGCGGCGCCGTACGGGGCGTTCGGCGCCCGGCAGCGCTGGGTGGCCGCGTGCACGGCGCTGGCGGGGAGCTGGCCGCTGGTGGACGCGCGCGGGCGGTGGCGGCAGGGCGAGGTCACCGTCCCCTGGGCGGCGCTCGCTCCGTAGCCGGCGGCCTCGCCGCCCCGGTCGTGGCCGTCCTCCGGCCTGCCGGAGCCCCCCCGGGGGGTGACCAGGTCGTTCCGGCCTTCGGCGAAGCCGTCCCGGGCCTGGCCGGGCCTTCCCGGGCCTGGTGCAGGGCGCCGTGTTCGCGCAGGAGGGCAGGAGCGGGTGAGCGAACCCGGGGATTCACTCGAACGAGTTATCGAATATCTCTGGCGTGTTGACGCCTCGTCACGCCACCATGGGGGCACTCGGCCGGCGCCTCCCGTCCCACCCTTTCGACCCGGCGTTTCCCCTCGCCCCAGCCCTGCCCCTTCGACTCGCGACTGCCCCTGCGACTCACGACCGGCCCTCCTGCTCCTGGCCCCCGGCCTCCCCCGACTCCTGCCCCTGCGACCGCTCCTCGTCGAGCCCCAACGTCCGCCACTCCCGCTCGAACGCCCGGTACGCCGCCGTCCCGAACAGCACGAACCGCACCTCGTCCAGCTCTCGCGCCGGCCCCGACCTCGCGGCCGCGACGGTGCCGAGCGCGATCCGGGCCGCGTCCTCCAGCGGCCACCCGTACACCCCGGCCGACACCGCCGGGAAGGCCACCGTGCGTGCGCCGAGCTCCGCCGCCACCCGGAGCGACTCGCGGTAGCACGAGGCCAGTTGCTCGGCCCTCTTGTCGTACTCCTCCACCAGATGGACCGGCCCCACCGTGTGGACCACCCAACGGGCCGGCAACCGCCCCGCCGTGGTCGCCACCGCGCGCCCGGTGGGCAGCCCCTTGCCGTAGTGCGAGGCTCGAAGCCTGCGGCACTCCTCCAGGATCTGCGGCCCGCCCTTGCGGTGGATCGCGCCGTCCACGCCACCGCCTCCCAGCAGGGAGGAGTTGGCTGCGTTCACCACCGCGTCCACCTGCTGTTCCGTGATGTCACCCTCGACCAGGGTGATCCGTGCCACCGTCATGTCCGTCCTCCGCCGTCCTCCGCCGTCCGCCCCGGAGCTCGCAGGCGCGTGCTCCGCTGTCACTCCCGTTCCCGTCATCCCACCACCCGTCGCACCGCCACCGGCGTGGCAAGAGCCACAACGGTGCCGGGTGGCCGAAGAAATCCCCGGAGTCACGTTATGGTCGCGAGAAGTTCCCCGGCGCAGAGTGCCAGGCGGGCACTGCGGACGGGCGCCGACCGTTACGCACTCGGGGAAAAGGAGGATCAGTCGATGCCCGCAACGGGAGACGGGCGGGCACCTGGTGCCGCGGACCTGTTGGGCGCCCTCGACGGCGCCCTCTCCGAGCGCGCCCGCAACCGGCCCGCCTCCGCCGAACAGTCGGCCGGTCCGGCCACCGCGACTCCGCCGATACCCCACCCCCGGTCGGACACCTCCCCGGGTGGCACCTCTCCCGCCGTGGCGTCCGCCGCCCCGCTCAAGCTGCTGGTGATCGAGGACGACGCCTCCGACGCCCAGTTGCTCAAGGCAGCCGTCGCCGACAGCGGCGCCCCGATCGAGATCCACTGGGCCCGCGGGCTGGAACAGGCCTCCGAACTCCTGGCCGCCGGTACGTCGGGAAACCGGCGCGGCCGGCCCCGGGCCAGCCGTTTCAGCTGTGTGCTGCTCGACCTGGCCGCCCCCGCCGACCTGCCGCACCCCTCGGACGCCTCCGACGGCCTGGAGGGCCTGCACGAGCTGCTCCGGCGGGCCCCGCACACCGCCGTCGTGGTGCTCACCGACGCCGCCGGCGCCGAGCTGGGAGCCGCCGCGGTGGCCGCCGGGGCGCAGGACTTCCTGATCAAGCACGAGACGGACGGTCCGCTGCTGGCCCGGGCCCTGCGGTACGCCGTCGAGCGCAAGCGTGCCGACGAGTCGCAGCGCCGACTGGTCGAGGCCGAGCTGCGCGGCCAGGAGAACGCCCGTCTCCAGCGACACCTGCTGCCCACGCCACTGCTGGACGGCGCGGGGCTCTCCTTCACCCGCCGCTACCGCCCCGGCCGTCGCCGCGCCCTGCTCGGCGGCGACTTCTACGACGCCGTCCGCACCGACGACGGCACCGTCCACGTGGTGATCGGGGATGTCTGCGGCCACGGCCCGGACGAGGCGGCCCTCGGGGTGGCGCTCCGGATAGCGTGGCGCACCCTGGTCTTCGCCGGCCTCACCGGCGAGGCGCTGCTGACCACCCTTCAACACGTCCTGGAGCACGAGCGGCGCAGTGACGAGATCTTCGCGACGCTCTGCATGCTGGTCATCGAACCGGGCGGCGCGACCGGCGAACCCGGCTCGCTCGGCGCCGTCGAACACGCCCGGCTCTACCTCGCCGGACACCCCGCTCCCCTGCTGCTCGGCACTGACCACAAGCCGGTGACACTGCCGGCCGACCCGGCCGGCCCCGCGCTCGGCCTGCTGCCCTGCGACGACGGCCAGGCCGTCTGGCCGGCGCACCGGATCGAACTCCGCCCCGGCTGGCGGCTGCTGCTCTACACCGACGGGCTGATCGAGGGTCGGGTGGGCGCCGGCTCCCGTCGCCTCGGCCAGGACGGGTTGGCCGACCTCGTGGGTGACCACCAGTCCGCCGGGCTGACCAGGGGCCGCCTCATCGACAGCGCGATCGCCGAGGTCGAGGAGCTGAACGGCGGCGCGCTGACGGACGACGTCGCGGTGCTGCTGCTGGAACGCAACCCGGTGCAGCTGATCCTGGGCTGAGGAGCCCGGCCGGGGCAGCGGCACCAGGAAGAGCGGCCGGGCAGCAGGAACTGCGCGAGCCCCGGCGTACACGGATCGGTCCGCGTGCACCGGGGCTCGCCGCTGTCACTTCGCGCGCTCTACCAGGGGCCGTACGGACCCGTGTTGCGCTGGTCGCCCCGGCCGCCGCCGCGGTTCGTCAGCTCCCGGATCGCCGGGCGCACGTCGACCATGTAGACGATCGCGGCCACCAGGCCGCCCAGGGTCAGGAAGCTGGTCAGGAAGTTCGCCCCGAACAGCAGGTCGAGCCCGAAGGCGACGCCCAGGACGGCCAACCAGAATCCCTTGGTCTTCTTGTCCGTCGCCCGGTAGCCGTCCTCCGGACGGGTGGCCGCGTCGACCAGTGCGAACAGCTTGAAGCCCAGGATGGCGACGGCCAGCCACCAGAACGGGTTCAGGTAGTCCAAGCCCAGGATCTGAGCCACTCCGCCCATCGCGGTCTCCTCTGCGTCTCGGCTCCGGCGTGTCGGCCGCCGCCCATCCTGGCACGGTGGGCCGTCCGCCACGGTGTCAACGTCCCGAGGTCACCGGATGTGCCCGGGGCAGCCCGCTCCCCGCCGGATGGCGGCGGTGACGGCGGTGACGGCGCTACTCGGCAGCCTTCTTGGCGCGGGCGGCCTTCTTCGGAGCGGGCTCGGCGGCCGGCTCGTCGTCCTCGACCAGTTCGGCGTCGACCGGCTCTGCGTCGGCCGGCCCGGGCTCCGCCGCGGGCTGCGCCTCCCCGGGCTCGACGGCTTCGGCCGGGCCGCCCCGCTCGACGACACCCTTGCCGCGCTCGGCCAGCTCGTCGTAGGCCTCCTTGGCCTTCACCGCCAGCTCGACCGCACGGCCGACCTGCTGGAGGGCGAAGCTCTGCGCCTTCTCCTGGAGCACCTTGAGGTCGGCGGGCAGGGTGGTGACGCTGTCCGCGACCTTGGCCTGCGCCTCGACCAGCCTGGCCTGCGCCTCCTGGAGCCTGGCGGCCGCCTTGTCTTGCGCGCCCTTGCGGTCCGCCGCCAGGGCCTCGACCTTTCCGGGCACCTCGCGCAGCTTCTCGTAGGCGAGGTCGCCCGCGCCGGCGAGCGCGTAGAGCGGCGTCGGGTCGCTCAGGGTCTTCTTGATCTCGTCCGTGATCGGCATGACCGGTCCTCCCGTGGTCTAGGTTGCCGGGCCGGCGGCCGTCGGGCCGTCGGCTTCGGGGTCGTCGGGCGCCGCGTCCGTGTCCTTACGGGCGGCGTTCTCCTTGAGGAAGGCGTCGTAGACCGCGAGCAGCGCCTGCTTCTGCTGCTCGTTGATCAGCGGATCGGCCAGGATCGAGGCCCGCAGCTCCAGGCCCTCACCCCGCCGCTCCTCCAGGATCCCGGCCTGGACGTACAGCGTCTCCGCCGAGATCCGCAGCGCCTTGGCGATCTGTTGCAGGATCTCCGCGCTCGGCTTGCGCAACCCTCGCTCGATCTGGCTGAGGTAGGGGTTGGACACGCCGGCGGCCTCCGCCAGTTGCCGCAGCGAGTACTGCGCGTTCCGCCGCTGCTCGCGGATGTACTCGCCCAGCGAGCCGACGTTCAGTGAGGCCATGCGCCCACCTTGCCCCACCGTGCTTGCAAATGCAAGCAGAGTGCTAGCAGCAGCAAACGTGGCGCGCGAGACGCACAGTCCGACAGGGGACCCCGAAACCTTCCGGGCCCCGATGAACAGCTTCACCCACGACCGCTACGCCGAGCAGCCGCCACCGCCTGGATCGGCCGCCCCTGGCTCGCGGCCGCCGTGGACGGCTCCGGCCGGTACCTCCGCGGCTTGATCCCGGACGTCCGACCCGGGAGCGTCTACGTACGGTGGCCGACCCCGGGCGGGCAGACTGCCGCGAAGCGGTGCACCCCTTCCGACCGGGAAGCGCTCGCCGGGGGTGGCTGGGCAGAAGGCCGAGGCCCACACCGTTCCCGGCGGATCGCGGCAACCGGGCGGACCGCCGACGGGGCACAGAGAGCTTCTGACGACCGGCACGCGGAGGGCGGGCCGCCGTTCAGGTGAGGGGGGCCGCCTTCGCGGTCCAGTCGATGCGGTGGTCGAACTGCCAGGCCATCCTCTCCGGATTGATCAGCTTCGTGGCCGCCGGCATCACGAGGTCGCGCAGGACACGGCCGACCGGGCCCGCGCTCTTCTTGCTGTTCGTGCGGGCGCCGAGTCTGATGATGCGTTCGACGCGAGGGCGGCGCAGTTGTTCGTACGTCGAGAAGGCCTGGTCGTAGGGCAGGTCCCTGAGGCAGCGCGCCAGTTCGACGGCGCTTTCGATGGCGATGGAGGCGCCCTGCCCCGAACTGGACGAGGCGGCGTGGGCCGCGTCTCCGATCACGGTCATCCGGCCGCGCGTCCAGGTCGGGACCTTCGGCATGTTCTCCATCGGGCCGGTGATGAGGAGCCGGCGGGGATCGGTACGGCTGATCATGTCGAGGGCGGGGGTGCGGTCGTCGGCGAAGGCGGTCCGCAGGGTGCGCTTCCACTCCTCCGCGCCGATCGCCTGGGCCTCGGCGACCGTCATCGGGCGGACGTGCGGCAGGTTCACGAACCACACCGCCGAGGAGTCGTCGAAGACCTGGTAGCCGAAGAAGGCACGCTTGCCGAAGCACATGTACATGACGCCATCGGTGGAGGGAAGTCCGGACCGGTGCATCCGGGCTCCGAAGCAGACCAGGCCGGCGTAGTGCGGCTGTGGTGCGGCCGGGTCGATGAGGGAGCGGACCGTCGAGCGGATGCCGTCGGCGCCGATCAGGACGTCGGCACTGGCCTGCGTACCGTCCGCGAAGTGCGCCGTGACACCGGAGTCGAGGTCCGTCGTACCGGTCAGCCGCGTGCCGTGGTGGATGGGGACCGAACGGCGCTCCGCCTCGTCGTAGATCGCACGGTAGAGATCGGCGCGCCAGACGAACTGCAGCGACGGGAGACGGGAGGGCGGGGCGAACCGTGCGAGGTGCTTGCCCGTCCAGCTCCGCAGGCCCATGGCGGTGACCGGTGTACCGATGGCACGGAGGAGGTCCCCCGCGCCGATCGCGTCGAGGGCGTTCTGACCGTTCGGGGCGATGGTCATGCCGCCCCCGGCCCCGTCGGCCGTGGAGTCGTACGCCTCGTAGACGGCGGCCTCGATACCGGCGCGCCGGAGGGCCATCGCGGCGACCGGACCCGCGATACCACCACCGATGACGAGCGCCGTGCGGGCTTTGCCCGTGCGGTTCATGACCGGCACCCCCTGGTCGGGCCGTCGGTCGTCGCTACTCCGCCGGCCCCGTGGGCGCGGCGCACATCCTGGACGGCCGCGGCCGCGTCCAGGTCGACGTGACTCTCGATGTCGTCGGGGAGGCCGGGGAAACGGAGGTCGAGGACGGCGACGCCGTGACGGGCCTTGACCGCGAAACGGCCGGCCTCGGTGCAGCGCCCCAGGTGCTTGACGCGGTCGTGGGCGCAGTGGATGCGCTCGGCGAGGGACATCTCGGTGCTTCCTCTCTGGGCGGTGTTGCCTTGACGATTTGATAGTTTCACTGCAACTAGTGTCACGTCAACTAGTCCGTTCGAAGCTAGAGTGAAGTCCATGACTTCGTCCGCCCCCCGCCGCTCACCCCTCGCCCTGACCGTCCTGGCCCTGCTGCACTACAAGCCGCTGCACCCGTACGGCATCCAGCGCCTGGTCAAGGACTGGGGCAAGGAGCAGGTCGTCAACGTCAGGCAGCGCGCGAGCCTCTACCGCACGATCGAGCGACTCAACGAGGACGGGCTGATCGCGGTTCGCGAGACGGAACGCGACCAGCAGTACCCCGAGCGGACCGTTTACGAGGTCACCGACGCCGGGCGCGAGACCGCCCGCGCCTGGCTGGCGGAGATGCTCTCCGCACCCAAACAGGAATTCCCGGAGTTCCCGGCCGCCCTGTCGAATCTCCTGCTGCTCACACCGCAAGAGGTCGCGAACGTCATGGAGCGACGGGCCGGCGCACTCGCGGAGAAGCTCGACGAGCTGGAAGCGGCCATGGCCGCGGAGGCGGGTCTCGGGCTGCCGCGCGTCACCCGCCTGGAGACCGAGTACCTGCGAGCCGTGACGGCCGCCGAGCTGGAGTGGGTGCGCGCGGTGGTCGAGGACCTGCGAGCCGGCGGGCTCGCCTGGTCGAGGGATCAGCTCGACGCCCTCGCGGCGGGGCAGGTGCACCAGTGAACCGCGTGGCACCGCACCCTGCGGGCCCCTGCCAGGCGGACACCACCACCATGCGACGCGGGGTGGCGCAGCCTGGTGCCACTCGGCGCCACATGGTGCCACTCGATGCCCCCAGGTGCGCAATGGCGCCCATGGCGCCACCGTCACCCGACTAGACGCCGACGCGTTTTCGCAGGTCAGCGCGATTTCGCCAAAGAACTGCGCCACACTGCCACCGCAGAGCTTGCATGTGGGGCCATCGTGGTGCCACTATGGCGTCATGGACCTCACCCCGTACATCGACACCCTCCGCCGCGAACTGGCGGTGGCCGCCGAAGCCGGCGGTGACGAAGCCCGCGAGCTGGCCGAGAGGCTCACCGCCCCTCTGGAGTCGGCGGCCCGGCTGACCATGCTGAACGTGCTCTCCGCCGCGATGGACGAGATCACCCGCGAGCTCGCCCCCGGCTCGGTCGACGTACGGCTGCGAGGGCTCGACCCCGACTTCGTGGTGACGCCGCCGGCCACCGGCGGCGCCGCCCCCGTGGAGCCGGCCGCGCCCGTCGAGCCGCTCCAGGCGCAGGCGCCCGCCGACGGCGACGAGGGTGGCACCGCCCGCGTCAATCTGCGGCTGCCGGCCCACCTCAAGGCGCGCGCCGAGGAGGCCGCGGGCCGCGAGGGCCTGTCGGTCAACGCGTGGCTGGTGCGGGCCGTGTCGGCCGCGGTCGACGGCGGCGCGCGTCCGCGGCCGACGGGGAAGACCCAGACCATCGGACAGAGCATCACGGGCTGGGTGCGCTAGCCACGCCCCCGCCGGTACCACGTCACTCACCCACCACGTCCCACCAGCGGGGACGCCACTGAGACCCAAGAGGACGGTACAGCCATGCCTTCTTTCGACACTCCCGCCCCGATCTCCGTCACCGCCCACGTGGAGGCCGGCTCCATCCGCTTCACCGCGGCGGACCGCCTCGACACCGTGGTCGAGGTGCGGCCCCGCGACCCGAAGAAGGACCAGGACGTGCGGGCCACCGACCAGACCGAGGTCACCTACGCCGGCGGCAACCTGACCGTCAGGACGCCCAAGCAGCGCAATTCGCTTCGCCGCCCCGGCATCGTGGACGTGACGGTCGAGCTGCCGACGGGCTCGCGCATCGACCTGACCGGCGCCTGGACCCAGGTGCTCGGCGAGGGGCGGCTCGGCGAGGCCCGGGTGAAGACCACCTCCGGTGACGTCCGTCTCGACACGACCGGGCCGCTCCAGCTGACCGCGTCGCACGGCTCGATCACCGTGGACCGGGTCGAGGGGGCGGCCGAGATCACCACCAGCTCCGGCAGTCTGCGCATCGGCGTCGTCGAGGGCACCGCCGTGCTGAAGAACTCGCACGGCACGACGACCGTCGCCGCCTCGATCGGCGACCTTCGGGTGAGCGGCGCCAACGGGGACATCGAGATCCGGCGCGCCGAGGGCTCGGTCGCCGCGACCACCGCCCACGGCACCCTGCGCGTGGGCGACGTGGCCCGCGGCAAGGTCCAGTTGGAGACCTCCTACGGGGCCATCGAGGTCGGCGTCCGCGAGGGCACGGCCGCTTGGCTCGACGTCAGCTCGGGCTCCGGGCAGGTGCGCAACACGCTCACCGCCTCCGAGGCCCCGGAGGACACCGAGGACACCGTCGAGGTCCGCGCCCGGACCAGGCACGGCAACATCGACATCCTCCGCGCCAAGTCCTGACCCCGGAAGCCCGACCTCGGCTCACCCACCCCCGGCCACGCCACTCTTCGAACGGGAGGGCTCCATGCCTTCATATGTCATGCCCACGCCCAGGCAGTCGGGCGCTCCGCAGGCGCCCGCCGCCGTCTCCGCGATCGGTCTGCGCAAGTCCTACGGCGACAAGGCCGTCCTCGACGGCGTCGATCTGCGCATCCCGGCCGGGTCGGTGTTCGCGCTGCTCGGGCCGAACGGCGCCGGCAAGACCACCGCCGTGAAGATCCTGTCCACCCTCATCAGCGCCGACGGCGGTCAGGCCCAGGTCGCGGGCCACACCCTCGCCGTCGATCCGCAAGCGGTCCGCGCCGCGATCGGCGTCACCGGACAGTTCTCCGCCGTCGACGGCCTGATCACCGGCGAGGAGAACATGCTCCTCATGGCCGACCTGCACCACCTGCCCAAGCGCGAAGGCCGACGCGTCACCGCCGAGCTGCTGAAGCGGTTCGACCTCGTCGACGCCGCGAAGAAGCCCGCCTCCACCTACTCCGGCGGCATGAAGCGCCGCCTGGACATCGCCATGACCCTGGTCGGCAACCCACGAATCATCTTCCTCGACGAACCGACCACCGGCCTCGACCCCCGCTCCCGCCACAACATGTGGAAGATCATCCGCGAGCTCGTCTCCGACGGCGTCACCGTCTTCCTCACCACCCAGTACCTGGACGAAGCCGACGAACTCGCCGACCGCATCGCCGTACTCAACAACGGCAAGATCGTGGCCGAGGGCACCGCCGACGAACTCAAACGACTCATCCCCGGCGGACACCTCCGGCTCCGCTTCACCGACCCGACCGCCTACCGCAACGCCACCACCACCCTGCCCGACGCCACCCGCGACGACGAAGCACTGACCCTGCGGATCCCCAGCAACGGCAGCCAGCGCGACCTGCGCACCGCCCTCGACCGCCTCGACACCGCCGGCATCGACGCCGACGAACTCACCGTGCACACCCCCGACCTCGACGACGTGTTCTTCGCCCTCACCGACACCGGAACCGAGGCCAGCACCGCCACCGCCACCACCGACCAGCCGACGGAGGCCGTCCGATGAGCACCCTCTCCCTCGCCGTACGCGACTCCACCACGATGCTGCGCCGCAACCTGCTGCACGC